>CAYMNX010000555.1:0-7422 GCA_964391905.1 uncultured Rhizobiaceae bacterium | reverse complement strand
CTCGGCGCGCTGCTGCCGCTTGCGCTGCTTCTCGGCGGACATCGCGAGCGCGATATCGGCGGCGTGGTATCGGCGCACGCCGCGACGCTGCGCTTCTCGACTCTCGGCGTCATCTCAATCGCGGCACTCATCACGACCGGCGCGGTCAATATGTGGTTCCTGGTCGGCACGGTGCCGGCGCTGATCGGCACGGCTTACGGCCAGATCCTTCTCGTCAAGCTCGCGCTCTTCCTCGTCATGCTGGGCGTGGCGGCGTTCAACCGCTATCGCTTAACGCCGCGGCTCGCGCGCGCCGATAAGAAAGGCCGCGCCGCCATCGCCCAGCTGCGGCGAAACGCCTTGGCCGAGGCGGCGATCGGCTTGATCATCATCGCGCTGGTCGGCGCGCTCGGCACCGCGGTGCCCGCCGCGCATGAGCAGCCGTGGTGGCCGTTCGCCTATCGCTTCGGCCTCGACGCGATGGCCGATCCCAACCTGCGTAAGGACGCGATCGGCACCGCCTCGCTCGCCATCCTCGGGCTGGGGCTCTTCGCCTTCGGCCTCCATCGCCGCCATGCCTTGCTGATCGTGACCGGGCTCACGTTGTTCCTGGGGCTGGGATGGCGGCCGATTCAACTCCTGCTCCTCGACGCGACCCCCACCAGCTACGACGCCTCGCCGGTCGCTTTCACCGCGGCTTCGATTGCCGCCGGAGCCAAGACCTACACGCAGAATTGCGTTTCCTGCCATGGCGAGGGCGGGCAGGGTGACGGCCCCGCGGCCGCCGATCTTCCCATCGCGCCCGCCGACCTGACCGCGCCGCATCTCTTCTTTCACACGGACGGCGATCTCTTCTGGTTCATCAGCAAGGGTCTCGATGACGGCGTGATGCCCGGCTTCGAGGGTGCGCTCGCCCCGACGCAACGCTGGGAACTCATCAATTTCCTCAAAGCGCGCGCCGACGGCACCGAGTTGACGCTCAATCCCAAGGTGAGCGCCGACCCGGCGCCGCTCGCGCCGGATTTCGCCTTCGCCGCCGCCGAAGGGGAGCCTGGAAGCTTGCGTGGCGTGCTCGCGCAGCGGGCCGTTCTGCTCGTTCTCGCCGCCCCGTCGTCAGCGCCATTCACGGCATTCGAAGAGGCGCGCAGCCGTTTGGCGCAAAGCGGCGTCGCTTTGCTCGCGAGCGCGGATCCGATGCTGCGCTCGGTCTTCGCGCTCTACGATAGCGAGCCATTATCCGAAGCGACGGGCCCCGTCGCCTTCCTCATCGATCGCGACGGCTATATCCGCGCCCGGTGGCATCCGGGCGATCGACCGGATTGGCTGAACGCTGCCGAGCTCGCCGACGAAATCGCCGCCCTGTCGCGGTTGAAACTCCAGCCTGTCGCCGCCGCGCCGACGGGCCATGTTCATTGATCCATTCACGGAGCAGAAGGATGATAGGACTGATATCCAAGACGATCGCCGCCAGCTTTTTCGCCGCAATGCTCGCCGCAACCGCCGCTTTCGCCGATGACAGCGGCAGTATTCGCATCGACAAGGCCTGGGCGCGCGCAACGCCGGGCATGGCCAAGACTGCCGCCGTCTATCTCTCGATCACGAATACCGGCACCACCGCCGACCAGCTCGTTTCGGTCAGCACGCCCGCGGCCGAGCGCGCCGAACCCCATACGATGAAGATGGAGAACAACGTCATGGAAATGCGGCCGCTCGGCCCCGTAACGATTGCGCCGGGCAAGTCGATCGTCTTCGCCCCGAACGGCAATCACATCATGCTGATCGGATTGAAGGCACCGCTCAAGGAAGGCGACACCGTGCCGCTGACCTTGACCTTTGCGCATGCGGGCAAGCGCGAAGCCACGGCCTCGGTCGAAAAGCTTGGCGCCATGCATCCCGGCGACAGCGCCAAGCCGACCGGCGCGGCCATGCCAGGCATGTCGGGAATGCCCGCGACGCGCTGAGGCCGGGTTCAGGACTTCTCGTCGCTGCCGGCGGATGGCGCGACGCGCAACGCCAGCCGATCGAAGAGCGTTGATAGATCCTCGGCGCGGAAAGGCTTGCTGATCGATGCCAGAATATGGAGCCCGAGATCGCGGCCCAACCGCTCCGCCGAGGCAAGAACCTTTTGGTCGTAGCCGCTCATCACCACCACGGGATGCTGGAAGCGCTGCTCGGCGAGAAATCGAAGCTGCCCCAAGCCGTCTTCGCCGCCGAGTTGGAGGTCGAGCAGGACGACGTCCGGCATGCTTGACCGGAAATGCGATTGGAAGGCGCCGATCTCGGTCGCCGATTGCGCCGTGAAACCGGCGCTCTGGGCGACCCGGCAGATGATCCGGCCGATGGCCGGCTCGTCATCGAGGATCAAGGCGCGCATGTGGCGGCCCAGGATCCGGAGAGCAGGCGATTGACCGCCTCACGCAGCTCCGCGGCCATGACCGGCTTTGTCAGGGTTGCGTCGGCGCCGAGCTTGCCCGCCATGTCGAGGTAATCCGCCCGGCGGATATCGCCACCGCCCGAGATCGCCAGAATGAGCACTTTGGGCGATTGCCGGCGCAGCTCGAGAATGGTCTCGATGCCTTCCTTTTTCGGCATGACGATATCGGTGATAACGAGGTCAGGCCGGTGCGCAGCGAACTGGGCGAGGCCATCCGACCCGTCCTTCGCCTCAAAGAGATGATGCTCGCCGCTGAGCATGCGCACCAGTGTCCGGCGCATACCGGCATCGTCATCGATCACAAGGATGGTCGCCATGATTAGCGCCTCCAAACCTCCCGCTAAAAACGGGAAGAATCGTTATTCTTTATTAGAAATGAGTGTATGCCGCTACGGTTCAAGTCGCAAGGTTAAGACGCACCATGGACGGTCTGGTTGTTTGAGGACGCGGCACCCTAACGAATCCGCGCGGACCGGCGACGCTTCTCCTCATGACATCCGAGTCGCTGCATTGTCCAAAAGCCATGCACGGGGCCTGCCCCGGGCTTTATCACAGATGGCCGGCAACCATGCAGCCGCCACCAGGCTCCACATGAGAGGTCATCCCACCCACAAGAACTTCCTCATCCTGTGGATATTTTATCCTTTATCGATCAATGAGATAAAAAAATTCGTCAAGCAAACGGGTGGGACCGAGAGGATGATTGTCGGCCCCTTTGCAACTTCCCCCCAATCACCTTTCTGTCATTCGCGCGCCGCCGAAATGGCACAAATCTGTCATCGCCCACTGCTAGGCAGTCGGAGGCTCAAGACCCTCCAAAACCGAGGATGGAATGCATCAATTTGGTCAAAGACATCAGCGGCTCCAGGCGGCGATGAAACATGGCTGGATGAACTTCATTCAAGCCGCGCGACCGCACCGCGCGCGCCATCGTGCGGCTCCTCTGCCGGTCCAGACCATCGATCCGGTCGCCCTTACGATGATGGCGGTGAACCGCCTCGGCCCGGCGACAGTCCGTACGGCGACGAATGGCAAGGCGCTGACCGTCACAGTCCCCGATGCACGAACCGCCGAGATCTTTCGTGCGGCATTGAGCGAAATGCAGAAGACGCGATCCACCGACCGGCTGGTCGATGTGGTCGTCACCGCCGAGCCGGCCCTGACGCAGCGAGCGCGCGATGCGAGCGAGTCACGATAAAAAGGGCGCCGAGGGCGCCCTTTTCTTTCGCCATTGGCTGCGCCACCCGCTCGAAATCGGCGCGATCCTGCCGTCAAGCCATGCCGTCGCGCGGGCCATGGCGCGCGACCTGCCGCTGTCGCGGCCCGGTGCCGTGCTCGAGCTCGGCGGCGGCACCGGGGTCGTCACGCGCGGCTTGCTCGACGCCGGCTGCCCGCCCGAGCGCCTCATCGTCGTCGAGCGCGAGCCGGCCCTCGCCGCCGTGCTGCGGCAGCGTTTCGGGCGCGTTCGGGTGATCGAAGGCGATGCCTGCGCCATCGGCGACATCCTGGCGGAGAACCAAGTGGCGCGGCTGGCGACAGTCGTCTCCTCCCTGCCGATCAAATGGTTCCCGCAGGAGGATCAACGCGCGGTGATCGCGCCCTGTCTCGATCTCATGGGACCGGGCGGCACCTTCCTGCAATTGACGAACGCGCTGGTCTCGCCCGTCGCGATGCGGCCCTTGGGGCTTCGCGGCGAGGAGATCGAGCGCGTCTGGAGCCAATTCCCGCCGGTGCAGATCTGGCGTTACTGGCGGGACGCCGAGAGCTCGAAGGACTCGCCGTGACCTTCCGCGACGTCGAACGCTTCCGCTCGATCTGGATTTCCGACATTCACTTGGGAACCCGCGGATGCAAGGCCGACTTCCTGCTCGATTTCCTGCGCTATACCGAATCCGAGTACCTCTACCTCGTGGGCGACATCGTCGACGGCTGGCGCCTCCGGAAATCGTGGTACTGGGCGCAGAGCCACAACGACGTGATTCAGAAAGTCCTGCGCAAGGCACGCAAGGGGACGAAGGTCATCTATATTCCCGGCAATCACGACGAATGGCTTCGTGACTATACCGACATGCATTTCGGCGGCGTGCTCCTGCTCGGCGAGGCGATCCATGTCACGGCCGACGGCAAGCGCATGCTCGTCATTCACGGCGATGCCTTCGACGGCGTCGTGCGCTATGCGCGCTGGCTCGCGCTTTTGGGCGACTGGGCCTACGACCTGACGCTCAAGATCAACAACTCCTTCAACCTGGCGCGACGGCATCTCGGCTATCCCTACTGGTCGCTCTCGGCCTATCTCAAATCGCGGGTCAAGAACGCCGTGCAGTTCGTCAGCGACTACGCAAATGCGATCGCCGCCGAGGCGCGCCACCGCCAAGTCGACGGCATCATCTGCGGCCACATCCATCAGGCGGATATGCGCGAGATCAACGGCGTTCTCTATTGCAACGACGGCGATTGGGTCGAAAGCTGCACCGCCCTGGTCGAGCATTTCGACGGCCGGCTCGAAGTTCTTCATTGGATGACGCTGCGCGCGCTCGATCCGCTGACGCCGATCGACCGGCGCGAGCTCGTCCTTGCCGACGAGGATCGATGAGGATCCTGCTCGCGAGCGATGCATGGCCGCCGCAGGTCAACGGCGTGGTCAGAACCATGCTGCATGTGATGCGCGAGCTCGAAGCACAAGGGCATACCATCACCGCCGTGACCCCCGATCGCTTCATGACGGTGGCATGTCCGTTCTATCGCGAGATCCGACTTGCGGTAAACCCGGCGGGAAAGATCGGACGGATCGTCGAGGAAACGCGCCCCGACGCGATTCACATCGTGACAGAAGGGCCGATCGGCATCGCGATGCGGCGCTGGTGCCTCCGTCGAGGCTGGAAATTCACGACCGCCTATCACACGCGCTTTCCCGAATACCTCGCGGTCCGGTTCGTGGCGCCGCGGCGCTTCACCTATTCTTTGCTGCGGCGCTTTCACGCGCCATCGCAGGCGGTAATGGTCGCGACCCAAAGCGTGCGCGACGAGCTGACGAAGCATGGCTTCCGCAATCTCGTGCCGTGGAGTAGGGGCGTCGATCCCGCGCTCTTCGGCCCCGAGCTGCGCGAGGAGTTGCCGGAATTCAGACGGCCGATCTTCTTGTCGGTCGGTCGCGTCGCCGCGGAGAAGAACCTTCCTGCCTTTCTGAGCCTCGATCTCCCCGGCTCCAAAGTGGTGGTGGGGGAGGGACCGGCCCTCGAATCGCTGCGGCGCCGCTTTCCCGATGCGCATTTCCTCGGCCGGCGCGAGAATGGCGTGCTCGCACGGCTTTACGCCTCGGCCGACGTCTTCGTCTTCCCGAGCCGCACCGACACTTTCGGCCTCGTGATGCTCGAAGCCCTGGCGTCGGGCTTGCCGGTCGCCGCTTATCCGGTGCCGGGCCCGCTCGATGTCATCAATGGCAGCGGCGCCGGCGTGCTCGATGAGGATCTCGGCCGCGCCGCGCGCAAGGCGCTCGACATTCCGCGCGAGCGCTGCCGCACGCACGCACTGAGCTTCAGCTGGGCCGCCTGCGCCCGTCAGTTTCTCGACCGGCTCTGCCCGGTACGATAGCGCCTTCACCGAACGGCAGCCTCCCGCATCGCGTGCGCCGCGTTGCCTTTCAGACCGTGCTCGGCTAGAATGACCAACGGTCAGTCAAAGTGGTTTCAGAGCGATGAAGGCCGAGAAGGACACGCAGGAGGGCGGGGCAGGCGGCCGATCGCCTCGACCGGCGCAAGCTCGTCGCGGTCTCCCTATCGGCGCAAGCCCTCTGCCTTGCGATCTTCGCCGCCTTGGCGGCCGGCGCCGCGGCGTCCGTGGCGCTTAAGGCAAGGCGCTCACGTAGCGCTTGTCGAAGAGCGTCGCGGGATCGACTTTTTCCTTGACCATCCCTTGGGCGCGATACCATTCGGCCTGACGCAGGACATCGCGCTCATCGATCCGCGCCTCGGGATCGATATAGATGATGCCACCTTTTGCCTGCTCGACCGAAAGTCCGGTCGCGTGGGCGAGGATTTCGAGCACCGCCGGCGCCATCGGCCCGTCCTGGCGAATTTCGCCCGGCCCGATGAAGGCATCATGATAATCCTTCGAGCCCTTGCGATAGGCGCGCAGAAACCGCGTCACCAGCGGTCCCCGCTCATTGGCGGTCTTGGTCGAGACGAAGAGGGCGCCGAGCTGCCACGGCGTCTCGTCGCCCGACCAACCCAGGAGCCTCGCATCGCCGCGATCGAGCAGCGGGATCGCGGGCGTGCCAAGAAGGAAGGCGGCATCGGCTTGGCCGCCCATTACGGCCGAAGCGATATTGCCGATCGATTGCAGCGGCAGGATGCGGAGCGATTTGAGATCGAAGCGATATTTGTCCGCGATCAAGGCGAGCGCGTAATGGTTGGGCGAGCCGATCTGCGAAATCGCGAAGGAATGCCCGGGCAAGTCCTTGAACGAGCGCAGGCCCGCCGCATAGGCGCGGCTCGAGGCGATGAAGGCGTTGAAGTTGAAGCCCGGGACTTCGCGCGAGTAGCCGCCGATAAGCCGCAACGCGCCTTGCCCAGCGAGGCTGAAGAACCCACCGGTCATGCCGGTGACGCCGACATCGATGTCGCCCGAGACGGCGGCGACGACGATCGGCTGCGAGGCGTCGAAATAGACGAGGTTTGCTTCGAGCCCCTCGGCGGCGAAATAGCCGCGCTCTTGCGCGAGATAAAGCGGCGCCGCGCCGATACTCTTCAGCGCCCCGATCTTGATCGCCTCGGCGCGCGAATCGCCGCCCGAAGCGAGGTGCAACGTGATCCCGAGCAAGAGCGCAAGAGCTGAATGTGCGAACCTTGCCATCGACCTGCCTGACGCTTGTCTTTCCTCGTGTGATTCTTATGCAAAGCAGATGCCATGCAGGCGAGAGGAGACGCGCTGTCTAGAAAGCGCCGCAGGCGTTGCTGGTGATGACGCCGACGGATTGCTGATGGAACTGCGTGCGGTAGGCTTGGGTCACG
>CAYMNX010000554.1:0-1985 GCA_964391905.1 uncultured Rhizobiaceae bacterium | reverse complement strand
GGTAGCGTCGACGGCCGCGGCCGTTTCGATCGCGACGACGCTGCTCGCCCGAATTCCCATAATGAAGGTCGGAGCGGAGCCGAACGTCGCGAGCAGATGTTGAAACGCGACCCGCGCGTCCGCGCAGGCGCCGACCAGCGTGAACTGATCGTCTTCGCCGCCGGAATCGCCGGTTCCGTGATAGTCGAACCGGAGGACGGCGATATCGTGCATGGCGAGATTGCGGGCCAGCGTGGAAAACAACCGGTAGCTGTACGTGTGCTCGTGCAGGAAGGGAGGACAGATCAGCAGGTTTGCGCGAGGCGGACGCGACGTCTGATGCAGGATCGCGAAAATCTGGCGATCAGGAGACCCCAGGTGGAGCGGTTCAGGAGCATGCGTCATGAAGAAGTGCCCTTGTCCTTTGAGCCGAACCACCCTCTGATCCGATCGGCGAACGTCTGACGCGATGTCGCCGGAGTCGAAGGAAGATCCATCGCGAGCGTCCTCAGGCTGCTGTTGGCGACCTTGAGCAGGTTGAGGCGCACCCCGGTCTGCCGTTCGACGCGCGCGATCATCGTCATGGCAAGCAGCGAGTGGCCTCCGATGTCGAAAAAGTTCGCGTCGCTGGCGATATCGTCGATGCCCAGCAGGTCCTGCCAGATGTCGGCGAGCATGCGCTCGGGCGCTGCAAGGTCGGCGTTGCGAGACGGAATACTCCCAATTCGAGGTTCGGGTGTCGAGCCGGTGCCGGGCTCGATCGTCGGTGCCGCGCTTGTATGCGCGGCGCTCGAATCCGACCGCATCGGCGCGAGTGCAGGATGTTGGCCGGAGCCGGGCAACGCATCGAGCAGATCAGCATACGCCTGCAGCAGCTCGGCGATCTTCGTCTCGTCAAACAGCGACGCATCGTAGAGAACGCGTCCTTCGAGCCGGTCGTCGTGCTCGAAAACCCAGATCATCAGATCATCGGTGGGCTCCGGCGCCAACAATGGAATATGCCGGATGTCCACATCTCCCCATTTCTTTGGGCGGCCGCGCACATCCTCGAACGAGAACTGCGCGAGATAGGGAGGCTTGGGTCCTGCGTAAGGACGCAAGGACGATTCGCGGAGAATGTCATCGAGTTGCAGGTAGGGATTCGACAGGCCCTCGATGATCGAGCGGCGGGTCTGCCCGATCACTGCCGAGAAATCGGTGTCGGGATCGATGTCGATCGCGATGGGCAGGATGCTCGTGAACATTCCGAGCACTGGCTCAAGCTCCGCATCTTCGACGAGCCGAACCGGCGAGCTGACGATCGGGTGCCTCTCTCCGGAAAAACGGTACAGAGCAATCTGCAAGGTCGCCAGGAGGAGCGCATACAGGGTGGTCTCGTGCTCGGAAGCGAACGCTCTCAGCCTGTCCGTGGCGTCCTGTGGAACGCTGAAATCCGCGAGGCCCGGTGTCCGGCGCGCTCCCTGCACCCTCGGGCGGTCGGTCGGAAGCCTGGTCGGAATACCGTTGGCCTCGAAGCGGCGGCGCCAGACGTCGATTTTTTCGGCTTTGCGCGCGGCGAAGCGGTCGCTCGCGAGTTGCTGGCGGTGCCATATCGCGAAGTCCGGATAATCCAGTGACGGCGCAGCCGGCGGCCGTTCCCCCCTGCGAAGCAGACTTGCCATTTCGCGGCTGAGGCGTTCGGTCGAACCTCCGTCCCAGAAGGCATGATGGAAAAGGAAAAAGAGCGTCCAATCGGTGTCGGAAAGCCGGAACAGGCAAGCGTGGAACGTGTGCGATCCGCCGAGATCGATCGGCGTGCCGGACAATTCCGCAAAACGCCGGGTCATTGCCGTTTCCCGCAGGTCCGGCGGCAGCTTCGACAGGTCTTCGACGTCGAAACGCACTGGTTCCGGCGGAAGAATGTTCTGGACCAGCCCATCAGGACCTTGCCGCAAAGAGGTACGAAGGTTCGCGTGGCGCACGACGACTGTCCAAAAAGCAGCCGCAAGAGCGGCCGGATCGACGGC
>CAYMNX010000553.1:0-4122 GCA_964391905.1 uncultured Rhizobiaceae bacterium | reverse complement strand
TCATCGCCTGGCTCGAAAAGCACCTTGTCGAGAATGAGCCCCGCGCCGCCACCTTCTGGCAAGAGACGCTGCGCGGCTTCACGGCACCGACGCCGCTTCCCGGCCTCGCCGGCGATGTCGGCGAGAAAAAGGAGATCGCCGAGCGCTCCTTGAGCCTGTCGGCGGAGGCGACCGCCCGGTTGCGCGCCTTCGCGGCAGCCGACGGGCTCGGGATGAGCACGCTGCTTCAGGCGAGCTGGGCCGTGCTGCTTTCCGCGCACAGCAACGAGGAAGATGTGGTCTTCGGCGAGACCCGCGCCTGTCGCCGCAACACCATTCCCGGCGCCGAGGCGATCGTCGGCGGGCTCATCAACACCGTTCCCGTCCGCATCCGCCTCGATCCCGCGGCGCGCGTCGGCGAGTGGCTCAAAGCCATTCGCGCCTTTCAGAATGAATTGCGCGCGGTCGAGCATACGCCCCTCTCGGAAATTCAGCGCTGGAGCGAAGTCCCGGCAAAGGCGTCGCTCTTCGATAGTCTGATCGTGTTTACGCCGCGCCTCATCGGCGCTTTGTTCCGCGAGCAGGGCGGCGCCTGGTCGCACCGTGACATCCGCTTCATCGAGCAAACCAATTTTCCGCTGACGCTCTTCGCCTATAACGAGGGCGAGCTTCTGCTGAAGCTTGCTTACGACCGCGCACGCTTCGGCGACCGGCTGATCGAGCGCCTGCTGCGGCAATTGGCGACGGTGCTTGAGGCGTTGCCGCTCGATCCCGAGCGCCGCGTCGGCGACTTGCCGCTCATGGGCGACGCTGAGCGGCAAATCCTCGTCGAGCGTTTCAACGATACGGCCCGCGACTACGAAGCGGCGCAGACGATTCACGGCTTTTTCGAAGCGCAGGTTGCGCGGACGCCGGCTGCCACGGCGGTGGCCTTTCGCGACGAGGCGCTGAGCTACGACGAGCTCAACCGCCGCGCCAATCAGCTCGCGCACCGGCTGCGAAGCCTCGGCGCCGGCCCCGACACCATCGTCGGCATCTTCATGAAGCGCTCGCTCGAGATGATGGTGGCGCTGCTCGGCGTCTTGAAATCGGGCGCTGCCTATCTGCCCCTCGATCCGGCCTTCCCGGAAGAGCGCCTCGCTTGGATGCTCGAGGATACGAAGGCGCCGATCGTCATCACCCAGCGGGGCTTGGCGAGCGCCGTTCCGGCCATCGCGGGGACGCAGCTTCTGTGCCTCGACGGGCCGGAGCGCAGCGCGCTCGAGGCGGAGCCTGCGACCAATCTCGGCGTCACGGCGCAGCCCAATGACCTCGCTTATGTGATCTTCACCTCGGGTTCGACCGGTCGTCCCAAGGGGGTGATGATCGAGCATCGCAACGTCGCCAATTTCTTCGCCGCGATGGACGAGTCGCTGCAGTTTCGCGAGGCCGGGACCTGGCTTGCGGTGACCAGCATCTCCTTCGATATTTCGGTGCTGGAGCTGTTCTGGACCTTGGCGCGCGGCTTCAAGGTCGTGATCCAGGAAGAGGCGTGGGCGCCGCCGCGCGGCAATGACGAAGCATCCGCGGCGCGGCAAACCGGCAAGATGGATTTCAGCCTCTTCTATTTCGCGGCCGATGCCGGCGAGAGCCCCGACAATAAATATCGGTTGCTCCTCGACGGCGCGCGCTTTGCCGACCAGCACGGCTTCACCGCGGTGTGGACGCCGGAGCGCCATTTCCACGCCTTCGGCGGACTCTATCCCAACCCGGCCGTGACCAGCGCGGCGATTGCGACGATCACGAGCCGGATCCAGCTCCGCGCCGGCAGCATCGTGCTGCCGCTCCACAATCCGATCCGCGTCGCCGAGGAATGGGCCGTCGTCGACAATCTGTCGGGCGGACGCGTCGGCTTGTCCTTCGCCTCCGGCTGGCATGCGAATGATTTCGCCTTGGCACCGCAAAATTATCCGCAGCGACGACAGCTCACTGTCGAGGGCATCGAGACCGTTCGGCGCTTGTGGCGCGGCGAGGCCGTGAAAGCCCAGAGCGGCTCGGGCGAAGAGATCGAGCTTCGCATTTTTCCGGCCGCGCTGCAGAAGGACCCGCCGGTTTGGGTGACGGCCGCGACCAATGTCGAGACCTTCCGCCTCGCGGGTGAAATCGGCGCCAATGTCTTGACGAATCTGCTCGGGCAGAAGGTCGAGGAACTTGCCGGCAAGATCGACGCCTATCGCGCGGCGCGGCGCGCGCACGGCCATGCGGGCGACGGTATCGTCAGCCTCATGCTGCATAGCTTTGTCGGGTCCGATCTCGACGAGGTTCGTCGCAAAGTTCGCCGGCCTTTCATCGACTACCTCAAGACCTCGACCGATCTCGTCAAGCAAGCGCGCTGGGAGTTCCCCGCTTTTGCCACGGCAAAGGGTTTGACCGCGATCGAGGACGACGCGCTCTCGCCCGAGGACGTCGATGCGCTGATGGATCATGCTTTCGAGCGCTACTTCCAAACCAGCGGGCTCTTCGGCACGCCGGAGACGTGTCTCCCGATGATCGCCCGGCTCAAAGCGATCGGCGCCAATGAGATCGCGTGCCTCATCGATTTTGGCGTCGATAGCGATTCGGTGCTCGAGAGTCTCGCCCATCTCGATGCGCTGCGCGAGCGCAGCAACGCGGTCGATGACGGCAACGCCTACTCGATCGCGGCGCAACTGCGGCGCCATCGCGTCACGCATCTCCAATGCACGCCCTCTCTCGCCGGCGTCCTCCTCGCCGATCCCGAAGCGCGCGCGGCGCTGCGGCCGCTGCGGAAGCTCTTGCTCGGCGGCGAGGCGTTGCCGCCATCGCTCGCGGCGCAAGCCGCGGCGGCGATCGATGGCGACCTCGTCAATATGTATGGGCCGACGGAGACGACGGTGTGGTCGGCGACCGCGCCCATCGGCGCCGACGCGCCGATCACGATCGGCCGCCCGATTGCGAACACTGAGATCTATATCGTCGATCGCCAGCTGCGCTTGGCACCGCTCGGTGCGGCCGGCGAGCTGCTGATCGGCGGCGCGGGCGTGACGCGCGGCTATCTCAATCGCCCGGATCTGACCGCGGAGCGCTTCATTCCCGATCCGTTCAGCGGTCGCGCCGAGGCGCGTCTCTATCGCACCGGCGATCTCGCCCGCTATCGCGAGGATGGCCGGATCGAATTCTTGGGGCGCCTCGATCATCAGGCGAAGATCCGCGGCTACCGCATCGAGCTCGGCGAGATCGAAGCGGCGCTCGCGGCTCACCCGAGCGTCAGGGAAAGCGTGGTTGTGGTGCGCGAGGGCGAGGCGGGCGACCGCAGCCTGGTCGCCTATGTCGCGGCCAGTAGCGGAAGCGCCGATTCCGGGCAATGGCAGGAGATTTGGGATCACGCCTATGACGGCGCCGCCGCGATCGCCGCAGCGACCGATCCGACGCTCAACACGGCGGGATGGATCAGCTCCTACACCGGGGAACCCATTCCCGAACCCGAGATGCGTGAATGGGTCGAGCGCACGGTCGAGCGCATCGCCGCGCTGAAGCCGCGCCGGATCCTGGAAATCGGCTGCGGCACCGGCATGCTGCTCTTCCGCCTCGCGCCCCTTTGCGAGCGCTATCACGGCGTCGATTTCTCGCCCGTCGCTTTGCGCTATGTCGAGAAAGAGGTCGCGCGTCAGGGCCTGCGCAATGTCGCGCTGCAAAACGCCGCCGCCGACGCGTTAGCGGGAATCGAGGCGGGCTCCGTCGACACGATCATTCTCAACTCGGTAATCCAATATTTTCCGAGCATCGACTATCTCGTGAAGGTGCTGGAGCGCGCCGCGCCGCTGCTCGCGCCGGGCGGCGCGATCTTCGTCGGTGACGTACGCAATCTTCACCTGCTCAAGGCGTTCCACACGGCGGTCGAGCTGGCGCAGGCGCCGCCGACGCTCGCCACGGCCGAGCTGCGCCGCCGCATCGAGCAGCGGGCCCGGCGTGACAACGAGCTGGTCCTCGATCCCGAATTCTTCCGCGCTTTGCAGCAGCACATGCCGGCGATCCGCCAAGTCGATATCCTGTTGAAGCGCGGGCGCTACCACAATGAGCTGACGCAGTTCCGGTATGATGCGATTTTGCGCACGGGCGCTCCGCCGGCGGGCCATGGGCGGAGCG
>CAYMNX010000552.1:0-9829 GCA_964391905.1 uncultured Rhizobiaceae bacterium | reverse complement strand
CTTCAGCGCCTCCGGCACCTCGCGAACGAGATCGACATGCAGGAGCCCGTTATCGAGGCTTGCGCCGGTCACGCGAATATGGTCGGCGAGCTGGAAACGCCGCTCGAATGCGCGCCGGGCGAGGCCGCGATGGAGATAGCGGGTCTTATCCTCGTCCTTATGGGCCTTGCCGGAAACGATGAGCGACCCTTCCTTGGTCGTGATCTCGAGGTCTTCGGGACCAAAGCCCGCCACCGCCATCGTCACGCGATAGGAATTCTCGCCGATGGCTTCGATGTTATAGGGCGGATAAGACAGCGAACCGCTATCCACCTGGCTTGCCGCGTCGAAGAGTCGGGTGAGCCGGTCGAAGCCGATGGTTGAACGGAACAGGGGAGAGAAATCGAAAGCGTCCATAACCACATCCTCCAATGAGCAACATGGGATCCTCGATGCGCCCGCCCGTAGGGGCCGGAACGCACCACCGTTAAAATCCGAACCCGCGAGGCGGCATCCGGACGTTATGGAGATAGGCAGGAAAAGTCTGCGTTCAAGGGGCTTTAGGGGCGCCCCCCCGAGTCCCCGGGGAAAGCGTTATTTCTTGAGGCCGATGCCTTGGAAGCGCTTGTTGAAGCGCGCGAGCTGGCCGCCGGCCTCGTTGAGCCGCTGCTGTCCCCCGGTCCAGGCGGGGTGGGATTTCGAGTCCACTTCAAGGTGAAGCGTGTCGCCCGCCTTGCCATAGGTCGAGCGCGTCTTGTAGCTGGTCCCGTCCGTCATCACGACGGTGATTTCATGGTAGTCGGGGTGGATGTCTGCCTTCATGACGCGCTCTCCTGTGGGAGGCGGCGTTATAGCGGAGTCGCGACGCCATCGCAATGTGTCCCAATCGCCGATAATCGTACGATTGCAATCGCATCTGGTGCAAATCCGTTCGACTTTCGCGCCCACCTCTCATATAAAAATTTGTGCAACAATTTGGTTGAGGGGGTAAGAAGATGATCGACGGCACAGACGACAGCAACGGCCCGTCCTACCCGCCCATCCCGCCGAGCCCGCCGACGCCACCGGCTTACGAGCCGGAAGAGCCGGATCAGGCTCCGGCGAAGCCACGGCGGAAGGCAACGGCCAAGAAGAAAAAGGCGGCCAAGAAGGCGAAGCGCAAGGCCGCGCCGGCCCGCTCTGCGGCCAAGCGCGGCAAGGCCAAAGCGAAGAAGGGAAAGAAGAAAGCGGCCAAGAAGACAGCCGCCAAAAAGAAAGCGAAGAAGGCCAAGAGCAAGGGACGGCGTTAGAGCGCCTGCCGTCCGGCAGTAATAAAGACGGCACGCATCAAGAGGGGCGGCGCTGGGGGCGCCGTCCCTCTCTTTTTGAGGCTCAGCGCTCGGTGAGCTTCAGCTCGATGCGGCGGTTGCGGCGATAGGCGTCGTCGGTATCGCGCGGATCGAGCGGCTGATGTTCGCCGAAGCCGGCCGCCACGAGATGATCGGCCGGGATGCCTTGGCTGATCAGGAAATTCACCACCGAGATGGCGCGCGCCGCCGACAATTCCCAATTCGAGGGAAACTGTGGGGTGTTGATCGGCCGCTTGTCGGTATGGCCATCGACCCGCAGGACCCAGGGAATGTCGGATGGGATCTTGGCCGAGATCTCCTTGAGGCCTTGCGCGACCACGGTCAGTTGCTGCTTTGCCGAATCGCTGAGCTGCGCGTTGGCGGGGTCGAACAAGACCTCCGATTGGAAGACGAAGCGGTCGCCGACGATCTGGATATCGGGGCGGTTGCCCAAGGCCTCGCGCAGTCGGCCAAAGAATTCCGAGCGATAGCGCGCGAGCTCCTCGACCTTGCTGAGGAGTGCCTGATTGAGCTTCGTGCCGAGATCCGCGAGCTTTGCCTCGTCCTCCTTGTTCTTCGTCTGCTCGATGTCGAGCGCCGCCGCGATTTGCGCGAGTTGATCGCGCAGCGCCGCAACTTGCTGGTTGAGGGTGTCGATCGTGGTTTGCGCTTGGCTCGCCTTCTGCTCGGAGCCTTGGAGCTGCGATTGCAGCTGCGCGCCTTGCTGCTGCGCCGAGGCGAGCGCCTCCTTGGCCGCGTCGCGCTCTTGCTTGGCCGCTTCGAGCTGATGCGAGAGCTGCATCAGCTCCGTCTGCAGGTCGGTGTTGCTGTTCCGCGCCATGGACAGGAGATTGGCGAGCTCGTTGACCTGCTGCGACAGCTTCTGCAAAGCGGCGTCGCGCCCCGAGAGCGCATCGGTGAGATAGAATTGCCCCGCGGTAAAGACCAGCAGCACGAAGATGATCACCATCATCAGCTGCGACAGCGCGTCGACGAATCCCGGCCAGATATCGATGCCGAGGCGGCGGGGGCGACGCGAGGAGAGGGCCATGACGCGAGGCGCCGCCGGTCAGCCGCGGGCGGGCTCTTTGGGCCGCGCGGCCAGGGTGCGCGCGAGCAGGCGGATCTCGTTGCGGATCTCCTGCACCGAATCGCCGCGGCCCTGCGCGAGCTCTTCGGTCAACCGCACGAGATGAACCTCGATGTTGCGGAGATGCGCGCGGCCCTCCTCATCGAAAGCGCTTGCCGATGCGCCGTCGGCGAGTCGCTGCAGCACGGGCCGCAGTTCGATTTGCTGCTCGGCGAGCTTGACCAGCAAGGCCTGCTCGGTGCGGATCTGGTCGCTGAGGAGCGCGAGCCGCTCCGTCAGCGTGACGATGCTCGTGTTGGTGGCGATGCGGCTTTCCTCGCCGCGCCCGAGGATGCGCTGCAGATTCTCGAGCCCGTCGGCGGTCTGCTCGAGGAGCGCTTGAACGAAAGCCGGTGCCGCGACATCGCCGCCCTCGGCGCCGGCGCCGCCGCTCGAGAACCGCACCGAGCCCGTCAGCCATTCCTCGACGTCGTTGTAGAAACGATTGAAGGCGAGCCCTGCTTGCAGATCGAGGAAGCCCAGGATCAGCGATCCGGCGAGGCCGAAGAGCGATGCGCTGAAGGCGGTGCTCATACCGCCGAGCGGCGTCTGCAGCCGCGACTGGAGGTCGCTGAAGGCGCGCCCGACGTCGCTCGGTCCGACCGAGAGGCTGCCGATCACGCCTTTGACCGACTGCACCGTCTCGAGCAGCCCATAGAAAGTACCCAAGAGGCCGAGAAAGACGAGGAGGCCGATGAGGTACCGCGAGGTCTCGCGGCTTTCATCGAGCCGCGACGCGATGCCGTCGAGCAGCGTCCGCAGCACGGCGGGCGAGAGGCTCAGCCGTCGGCCGTAACGCTCGCCGAGCATGGTCGCCATGGGCGCCAAGAGACGCGGCGCCCCGAGATTGGGCGCCTCGGGGGTGCGGCGGTAGCGGTCGACCCACGTGACTTCCGGATTGAGCCGGATGACCTGGTGAAAGATGTAGAGGATGCCGGCGAGCAGGATCCCGATGATGATGCCGTTGACCACGGGATTGCCGAGGAAGTACTGCGCCAAGGCCGGCGCCAGCAAGGCCGCGCCGGCGGCCACCGCAATGAGGAAAACCGTCATGCGGAGAAGGTATTTTCGCGGGCGTGTCACGGGGGCGATGCTCACTGCTGCTGCGGATGGCGGCGCGACGCGTTATTGGCTGACGATAACGAGATCCACCTGATCGCTGGCCGGACCGTCATCGGCCCGGTTGCCGAGCGCGCGCACGTCCATGCGCAAGCTGCGGACCCCTTTAGTGATGAGATAGGCGCGGACGGCAACGGCGCGCGCCAGCGAGATGCGCCGCGCCTCCATCGCCTGGTCGGCATCGCCGGTCGCATGCGCGATGAGCTGCACGCGAAGCGAGTCGCTCGCCAGCAACTTTGCCGCCACGCCGTCGAGTACCGCTTGCGAGTTCGGCGGCAGATCGGCCGCGCCGGGCGCGAATTTGACAGTGTTCGCCGTCGACGGGCCCGACGAGGCGAGCTGGACCGGGGCGGGATGGGGCGCGGGAGGTGGTGCCGCCGCGGCCGGCTTTTCCACGACGGCCGGGGCGGGCGGATTAGCGGCAGGAGCAGGAGCAGGCGGATTGGAAGAGGGCTGCTGCTCCGCGCTCGGCTGCGCCGCCATCAGCGATACCGGCGCCGAATCGTCGCGCGCCTCTGTCTCTGGCTTCGGCGGTACGGGTGCTTCCTCGGGCGGTTGCGTCGGCGCGATGGCCGGCGCGCTCGGCGCGGCGGTGGCTTGCGGCAACGGCGGCAGCGGCGGCGATGCCGGGGGCGGCGCCGGGGCGATCGCAGAAGCTGGTGTTACGCCGGCGGCGAGGCCTGGAAGCAAGCGACTCGGCCGTGCGGCATGCGCCGTCGGCATCCCCGCCGGCGGCGTCAGATGAATCACGCTCGATTTACTCGCCGATGCGACGGAGCGCGGCTTCTGCGCATGGGCGAGGCGAGGCCGCTTGACCTTGTGCCGCGCGACGCGGTGCGTCCGCGCATGCTTCTTCGCCCCCACGCTTGCGCGCTTGGTGCTTGAGCGATGCAGCGCCGGCTTGGCCGCCCGCGCCGTCTTGGGCTCGGCGGCCGCGCTCGTGGCGCCATCGCGGGCGGCACCGAAGAGCTGGGGTAAGGTCGGGGCCGGGCCGAGCCGGTCGAGCACCGTCAGATCGACGCTGACGCTGGGTGCGCGATCGCCGCCGACCACGACCTGCGCCTGCGCAGGGACGGTAGCGGCGACGGTCAGAAAGGCGAGCGCGACCCCGCACCGCCACGCACCGCGTGGCGCGACTCGAAGGTGCAGCGGCCGTGGGGCAACAAAGGCCATCAACGACAGGTCCATCCGAATTCCGCCGTCACGAGGGGAGCCTACTCCAAGCCGACCCAACCCGCCACTATCACGTTGTGACAACAGGGTGGAGGGCTTGCTTCAGTAATCGGGCGAGCGGCAGATGGAGGTGGTCGTTGGCGGCGAGCACATCGCCCGAGGCGAGCATCTGGTGCCCGCCGGCGATGTCGCTGACATAGCCGCCGGCCTCGCGGACCAGCAGGATCCCGGCGGCAATGTCCCATTGCTGCAGGCCGAATTCCCAGAACCCGTCGAGTCGGCCGGCCGCGACATAGGCGAGGTCGAGCGCGGCCGAGCCCTGGCGGCGGACGCCGCTGGTCGTGGCCATGATCGCGGCAAGGGTTCTTAAATAGCTTTCATGATTGCCACGCTCGCGAAACGGGATGCCGGTGCCGATCACGGCATCGGCGAGCGAGCGGCGCGCCGAGACGCGCAGGCGCCGGTCGTTAATGAAGGCGCCGGCGCCCTTCTCGGCCCAGAACACTTCGTCGCGCAGCGGCTCGTAGACGAGCCCGGCGATGATCTCATTGTCGCGCTCGAGCGCGATCGAGATCGCCCAATGCGGAATGCCGTGCAGGAAATTGGTGGTGCCGTCGAGCGGATCGATGATCCAGCGATGATGCGTGTCGCTGCCCGCGGTCGTGCCGCTTTCCTCCATGAGGAAGCCGTAGCCGGGACGCGCCTTGGCGAGCTCGGCCTTCAAGACCTTCTCGGCTTTCAAATCGGCGGAAGAGACGAACTCGCCCGGGCCCTTGATCGAGACTTGGAGCTGTTCGACCTCGCCGAAATCGCGGATGCGGCCGCGCGCCGCTTTCAACGCGGCGCCGGCCATGACGTTGATGAGCGCCGAGCGAACCGCCATCGCGGAAGATCAGTCCTTCGCGCGCTCGATGTAGGTTCCGTCCGCCGTGTTGACGACGATGCGCGTGCCAGCCTCGATATGCGGCGGGATCATCACGCGCCGGCCATTCTCGAGCTTGCCCGGCTTGTAGGAGGAGGACGCGGTCTGGCCTTTGACGACCGGATCGGCCTCGACCACTTCCATGACAACGGATTGCGGCAAGGTCACCGACAGCGCCGTGCCTTCATAGAGCTGGATGGTGCAGATCATGCCTTCGCGGAGAAAATCGGCAGGCTCGCCGATCACCTCGCGATTGACCGCGATCTGCTCGTAATTCTCATTGTCCATGAAGGTCGCTTGATCGCCGTCGAAATAGAGAAATTGCATCTCCTTCTCGTCGAGCTGCGCGCGCTCCACCGTCTCTTGCGTGCGATACCGCTCGCTCGTCTTGGTGCCGGTCTTCAAGTCGCGCATTTCGACCTGGGCGAAAGCGCCGCCTTTTCCCGGCTGAACCAGCTCGCGTTTCAACACGAGCCACAGCTTGCCCTGGGCCTCGAGGACATAGCCGGGCTTGATGTCGATGGCGTTAATCTTCATGGGCGCTTCCTTTGGCGCGGCAGTTGCGGCGGGTAGGGGATTTGGCGCAGGTTCCTAGCAGCTTGACCGCGGTAATGAAAGGGGCTTCGGGACGATGGGTGAGGGCGCTTGGTGGCGGCCGGAGAGCCTCGCACGACGCCGCGCGCATCTCGAAGCGCGCGGCCGCATCCTTGCGGCGCTGCGTCAGGTCTTCGCGGCGCGCGGCTTTACCGAGGTCGAGACGCCCGCCTTGCAGAAGAGCCCCGGGCTCGAGCCGCATTTGCGGGCCTTCGCGACCGTGATCGAAACGCCCGGCGAGGCGCCGGCGCCGATCTATCTCCACACCTCGCCCGAGTTCGCGATGAAGAAGCTGTTGGTCGCCGGCATGGAGCGGATCTTCCAGTTCGCGCATTGCTACAGGAACGGCGAGCGCGGCGCGACTCACCATCCCGAATTCACCATGCTGGAATGGTATCGCGCCGGCGCTTCCTATCTCGATCTCGTCGCCGATTGCGAGGCGCTGCTGCGCGCGGCAAGCGCCACGCCCCTCGCATGGCACGGCCGCGTCTGCGATCCCCATGCGAGATGGGAGAGGCTGAGCGTCGCCGAAGCCTTCGCGCGCCATGGCGGCATCGATCTCCTGGCGACGGCGCCCGATCCGCTCGCGCCGCGCCTCGGTCTTCTTGCCGATGCGGCGCGCCCGCTCGGCATCGCGCCGCATGCGGGCGACAGTTGGGAGGACCTGTTCTTTCGCATCTTCCTTGCGGCGATCGAGCCGAAGCTCGGCGTCGGCGCGCCGACCGTGCTCTACGATTATCCGATCTCGATGGCGGCACTCGCGCGGCCCAAGGCCGAGGATCCGCGGCTCTGCGAGCGTTTCGAGCTCTATGTCTGCGGTCTCGAGCTCGCCAACGCCTTCGGCGAATTGACCGATGCGGCCGAGCAGAAGCGGCGCTTCCGCGCCGATCAGGAAAAAAAGCGCGCGCTCTACGGCGAGACCTATCCGATCGATGAGGATTTCATCGCCGCGCTCCAATTCGGCATGCCGGAAAGCGCGGGGATCGCTTTGGGCTTCGATCGCCTCGTGATGTTAGCCACCGGTGCGTCGCGCATCGACGACGTGCTCTGGGCGCCGGTCGCGTGATTGCTCAGCCCCTCGGCATCGCTGCGCCGGGGAAGAACAGATAGCAGGCGACGCCGATCACGACGAGATAGGCGAGGAGCACGAAGGTCCAGCCCATATTATGGCGGATGACCGCGCCCTCATTGCGCACGAAGCGCGTGGTCGAGACGCCGACGCTCGCGGTTTGCGGCGCGACCGGTTTGCCGATCTCGGCGCCGACCGAGTTGAGCGTCGGCAGCAAGAGCGGCGGGAAGCCCAGAAGCTGGCCGACGAGCGCCTGGAACTTCCCGAACATCGCATTGGTCGAGGTGTTGCTGCCCGAGAGCGCGACGCCGATCCAGCCGAGGATCGGCGCGACGACGATGAAGGCGACGCCGATCTTCGAGAAGCCGGAAGCGAGCGATCCCGCCATGCCCGAGAAATTGAAGACATAGGCGAGGCCGAAGATGAACACGCCGACGAGCAGCGCGCCCCACATCTGCGACCAGGTCTTCGACCAGATCTCGCCGAGCTGCGCGCCGTTCACGCGCGACAGCAGCGCGACGATGATCCAGGAAGCGAGAATGGCCGTGCCGCCGACGAAAGGCGTCCAGTTGAAGACGGCCGCGATATTCGTGCCGGCAACCAGCGCCGAGGCCGCGGTCACTTGCAGATGCAGGCCGATGATGCCCGGCAGCTTCGACCATGGGCCGGTCCAGGCGACGACGACGATGACGAGCACGGCGATCGGCAGCCACGCCGCAGCGATCTCCCTCGCCGGCAGGCCATGGCCCGCGGCCGCGACCTGGCTGCCCTCGACCGGCGCGCCGCCATAGCCCATCACCTCGGCGGGCTGCCACACCTTGAGGAGGATGAGAAGGCAAACGAAGCAAACGATCGCGCCGGCGACGTCGGGTAGAAATGGGCCGAGATAGGTGCCGACCGGGAGCTGCCCGGCGATATAGCCGAGCGAGCCGACCACGGCGAGCGGCCAGGCGCCCCACATGCCTCTCTTGCCGGTGACGAGATAGAGCAGGATCCAGGGCGGCAAGAGCGCGAGAATGGCGACGATCTTGCTGACCGAGGCGGAGAGATCGAGCAGCGAGAAGCCCGTCACCGCGGCGAGCGCGATGATGGGTGCGCCGAGCGCACCGTAGGAGACGGGCGCGTTATTGGCGATCGCGGCGACGCGAATGGCATCGAGATCGGGAATGCCGATCGCGATCAGGATCGGCGCGACGAAGGCCCAGGGATAGCCGAAGCCGACGAGGCCCTCGAGAAGGGCGCCGAAGGCCCAGGCGAAGAGGATCGTCTGCACGCGCACATCCTGGGTTCCTTGCGACAAGAGCCAGCGCCGCAGCTTGTCGAAGGCGCCGGTGGTCACCATCGTGTTGAAGAGCATCACGCCCCAGAAGGTGATCCAATCGACATTCCAGACGCCGGTCGCCGAGCCGTAGAGATAGGCAAGGATGCCGTCGCCGAAGGGCATGCCCCAGACGAGCCAGCCGAGCAGGAAGGTGATGACCGAGCCGATCAAGGTCGCGAGCCACGCCGAGAGCCGCCATACCGCCAGCATCAGCAAGAGGGCCGCGACGGGGACGAGTGCGACGAGCCAGGTAACGAACAAATTCCCAACAGGATCGATGACCTGCGTGAACATGCGTCTCCCCTTCGCTGTGGGACCCCCCCCCTTGCCTCGCGAGAAGCCGGTGCCCTGTTTCTTTGGTTAGCGTTCTACCACGGAGCTTCTACCGGGCCCTAGAGGCTTCCTGCATTCCAGGGAGCGGCGCGGGCCTACCATTTTTCTAACCGCCCTTTGATTCTAAAGAAAAATTGGCTTCGTTTGGGAATATTATACTTGACAGACCCACGCGCAAGCCCTAGAGTTATCGCACTTTCTGGCGGGGCAAGCACATGGCGAGCGTACTTTCTGAACCTTACTTCCATGACGAGCAAGCTGCGTTCGAAACGCTCGAACGCATTATCTGGTCGGATGGCAAGCCACATTGCCCGCATTGCGGCGTCGTCGGGAAGGCTGGGAAGCTTGAAAACCAGAGCACGAAGCCCAGCCAGAAGCATCCGACCGGCAAGCCGATCTTCGGCCTATGGAAGTGCTACGCCTGCCGTAAGAAGTTCACGGTGCGCGTCGGCACGGTGTTCGAGGATAGCCCTATCCCGCTCCATATCTGGTTCCAGGCGGCGCACCTCCTTTGCAGCAGCAAGAAGGGCATCAGCTCTAACCAGCTTTCCCGCGTCCTGGGCGTGACGCTCAAGACGGCGTGGTTCATGTCTCACCGCCTTCGTGCGGCGATGGCTGACGGCAATCTCCCGCCGATTGGTGGCGAAGGCGCTACGGTCGAGATCGATGAAACCTATATCGGTGGAAAGGCATCTAACCGCCACAAGCATCAACGCGGGCGCGGTCGTGGCCGCGAGTTTGCTAAGGTTCCGGTTTTTGCTCCTGTCGAGCGTGATGGACGTGCGCGAGCCTTTCACGTGCCGGAAGTCTCCAGGCATAATCTGCGCATGATCGTTCGCAAGAACGTGACGAGCGGAACGAC
>CAYMNX010000551.1:0-11037 GCA_964391905.1 uncultured Rhizobiaceae bacterium | reverse complement strand
CATCGCCGGCGAGCGCGGCATCGACGATTTTCGCCGGATCGAAAGGGGGCGCGGCGATGCGCCAATCGGTTTCGAGCTCCTGCGGCGCGACGCGGCCACGGGCAAGCGCCGCAGCATAGCGCAGGAAGGCGTCGGTCAGCCGCAACTCGCGATCGGCCGGCCGCAGCGCGAAAACCTGAAAGGCCGCCGGCTCGATGCCGTGGGACGGCGCCTCGTCGAGCGCGCGGTGGAAGGATTGGATCCGTTGCTCGGTCCAGATCGGCTGGTAATCGCGCTTTTGATAAAGGGGGCCGAGCAGGGCAAGATCGAGCGGGCGATGGCCGGCGGGCTCGGGCCCGTTCTGCTGATTCTCTTGATCCTGCGTCAGCGCGGCTTCGATCGCGGCGGGATCGGGCATCGTGAAGGACGCAGCCAGGACCACGCCGGCGGAAGCGATGAGCGCCGCCAGGGCCAGGCCAAAAAGATACGAAACGCGGATTGCCCTCATGAAACTTGCGCGATTCTGCGCTTACACCATCAAGCATCGAGAGCCGGCGCGCAAGCTTTTCGGATGCCGCCAGCCGGACCAGACCCAGGGCGTGCTATAGGCAAAGCCTCGCTTCGGCGCTAGGAGTCGATCATGCATTATATTGGTGTCAAAGGCGTTAAAGTCCCGGCGCTGGGTTTCGGAACCTGGGGGCTTTCGGGGCGTCAAGCCTATGAGACGACGCGCCAGGCGCTCGATTTGGGCTATCGCCACATCGACACGGCGCAGATCTATGGCAATGAGGCCGAGATCGGCCGCGCCATCCGCGACAGCGGCATCGCCCGCGACGAGATCTTCCTCACGACCAAGGTTGCGCCGAGCAATCTGCGCGCCGCGACCGTCCGGCGTTCGCATGAGGAGAGCCTGCAGCGGCTCGGCCTTGCCGCGGTCGATCTCTTGCTCATCCATTGGCCCAATCCGCAGATACCGCTCACGGAAACGCTCGAAGCGCTCGCCCGGCTGCGTGACGAAGGGAAGACGCGCTCGATCGGCGTCAGCAACTTCACCGTGAAGCTGCTCGAAGAGGCGGTCGAGCGCCACGGCGCCGAGCTCCTCTGCAACCAGGTCGAATACCATCCGTTCCTTGCGCAGAAGTCGGTGCGCGCGGCGGTCCGCCGCTACGGCATGATGCTGACCGCCTATGCGCCGGTCGCGCGTGGCCGCGTCTTCACCGACAAGACGCTGGTCGCGATCGGGAAGAAATACGGCAAATCGGCGGGGCAAGTGGCGCTGCGCTGGCTCATCGAGCAGGACGGCGTCGCCGCCATCCCCAAAGCGGCACGGCGCGAGCATGCCGCCGCGAATATCGATATCTTCGATTTCGCGCTCTCGCCCGAGGATCGCGCCGCGATCGACGGGCTCGCCGAGGGCGACCGGCTCGTCGAATGGGGCGGCTATTCGCCGCATTGGGACCGGGAGTAAGCGGGTGCGCGGCGGAAGAATGGTTATGTTTACAAACCCATCCCTCCGCGCTAACCCCTTTCCATGAGCTGCTGCGATCCGAACCTTGCGATCTGGGACGGCACCACCCTCTACCGCCGCACCGTGCTGAAGGGGGCCGCCGCGCTCGCCGGCCTGCTCACCGCCAATCCCAGCCGCGCCGCGGGGAAGAGCGTGAAGCTCGCCTTCTGCAGCCAGCTCCTCTGCATCATCCCCTACGTCGTCGCCCATGCCGACGGGCATTTCCAGAAGGAAGGGCTCGAGGTCGAGCTCGTCTATATGCGCGGCGGCTCGGCGGCGATGCAGGCGCTTGTCGGCGGCGCGGTCGATTATTCGGCGACATCGCTCGATGTGGCGATGCAGGCCTTCGCCCATGGCGCCGCGGTCAAGCGCTTTGCGACGACCGGCAAGCTGCCGCTCTTCGCGCTCGCCGTCTCGCCGCAGAACGCGGCGCGGATCAACGCGCTGAAGGACCTTGAGGGCAAGACCGTCGGCGTCTCGGGCCTCGGCAATGCCGATAACGCGCTCGCGCTCTATCTCTTGAAGAAGGCCAATGCCGATGCGAGCAAGGTGCAATTCGCGACCATCGGCACCAATCTGCTCGAAGCTCTGCGTCAGGGCCAGCTCGATGCCGGGCTCGTGCAAGAACCGGCGCTGACCCTCATTGTCCGCGCCGGCGGCAAGGTGCTCGTCAACGCGATGGATTCGGCCGATGCCAAGACCTATCTCGGCGGCGACTACGAATTCATGGGCGTCGCCGTGCGCGCGGCCGAGATCGAGCAGCGCCGCGACGAGATGAAGGCGATCGCCCGCGCTCTCGCCAATGCCCTCGTCGCGGTGCAGCAGGTGACGCCTGACGATCTCGTCCATGCGCTGCCGCCGGAGCTGACGACGGGCGCCGATATCGGCGAAATGCGCGACATCCTCGGCCGCTATCGCGCCTCGCTCTATCCCACCAGCATCAAGATGGACCGCGCCGCCGAGGATCGCGTTGCGCAATCGCTGACGGTCGCGGGGCTCTTGCCGGCGGGCGCCGACATTTCCGGACTCTACGACCCCTCGATTGCGGGCTAATGCTCCGCGTCTCGGCGCTCGCGCTCTCCTATGGCGCCAACCCCGTGCTCGAGGGCGTGAGCATGGAGGTCGAGGATGGCGAATGCGTCAGCCTCGTCGGCCCGTCGGGCTCGGGCAAGAGCACGGTGCTGCGCGCGATCATCGGCTTGCAAGAACCCGTCGCCGGCGAGGTCGCGCTCACCATCGATCGCCGCGAGATCGGATTCCTGTTTCAGGACGACGCGCTGTTGCCGTGGCGGCGCGCGGCGGAGAATGTGGCGCTCGGCCTCCGGCTGCGCGGCATGGCGCGGCGCGCGGCGCTTGCCCGCGCCGAGGAGTGGCTCGGGCGCATGGGGCTCGACGGCCTCGGCGACCGCTTCCCGCGCGAGCTCTCGGGCGGGCAGCGAAAGCGCGTGGCATTGGCGCAAGTGCTCGCGCTCGAGCCGCGATTATTGCTGATGGACGAGCCCTTCTCGGCGCTCGACGCGATCACGCGCGCGCGTCTGTCGCAAGACCTCTTGCGCTTCATCGAGGCGCGCGGCATGAGCGTGCTCTTGGTGACGCATGATCTCGAAGAGGCGCTGGCGCTGTCGGACGTCGTCTATCTCCTCTCGCGCGGACCGCGAGCGCGCATCGCCGGCCAGTATCCGGTGCCGATCCCGCGCCCGCGCGATGTGATCAAGGCGCGGACGCATCCCGATTTCGGTCCGCTGTTGGAGCGCATCTGGCAGAATCTGCAGCATGAGGTGGTCGGCGAAGCCGATACGAAGGAGGCGGCATGGGGCGAATTCTCGACCGGCCTTTGACGCGCCAGCTCATCGGCTTCGCTATCCTGCTCGCGGTGTGGGAATTCGCCGCGCGCGCCGGCTGGGTCAATCCGCTCTACGTGCCGGCGCCGAGCAAGATTGCGCTGGCGCTCGTCACGCTGTTCGCGAGCGGCTCGATCTGGCCGCATCTCGGCGCGACCTTCGCCGCGGCGCTGGGCGGGCTCGCGCTCGGCCTTGTCGCCGGCGTGATCCTGGGTGCCGCCGCGGCGATGCTGCCGATCATCGCCGAGCTTTTGGAGCCGGTGATGATCTTGCTCAACGCCGTGCCGCGCGTGGTGCTGGCGCCGCTCTTCGTCATCTGGCTCGGCATCGGGCTCGCCTCGAAGATCGCCGTCTCGTTCATTCTCGTCGCTGTGCTGGTGTTCTTCACCGTCTTCACTGGCATTCGCCAGGTCGATCGCCGCCTGGTCGAGCGCGTCATGACCTTGGGCGGCGGGCGCGGCACCTTGCTGCGCGAGGTCTATATGCCGTCGGTTACCGCCTGGGTCCTGGGCAATCTCAAAGTCGCGGTCGGCTTTGCCTTCACCGGCGCGGTGGTCGGCGAGTTCGTCGCCGCGACCAAGGGCTTGGGCTATCTCCTCTCCTTCGCGCAGAGCACCTATAACTCGGCGCTGATGCTGGCGCTCGTCGTGCTGATCATGGCATTCGTGCTCGTGATCTTCGCGCTGGCGGAGCAGATCGAGAAGCGCCTCTTGCGCTGGCGGGGTTAACCCCGATTTCTCACATGGGCATGCGATGCCCATGCTCGAGGAGAAATCCGGGCCGGACTTGCCGGCAACAGAGAGGACCCTATTTTCTCGGCTATGGCGGCGAGCAGCGAAGGAGGTCAGGCTTGAGCACCCAATGGCAGTACCAGATACGGATCGATCTCGCCGACGGACCCGCCGAAAAAGCGCGCCGCGATCCGCGGGATCCTGCCTTGCAGCCGCTCGCCGACATCCTCGCCGCCCATGACGCGGTGCTCAAATGCCAATACGATGCCTTCGCCGATTATGTCGCGGAAGCCGAGCGCAACGGCGTCGAGCGCTATCCGCTCTATGCCTGGACCAAGGCGACGATCGAGCAGCCGGAGAAGAAGGCGAAGTACACCAAATCCTTTGCAGTGTATGTGGGCGGACGCGAGGTCTATGACCGGGAGGCGGCGGATGCGCTCGAAGCGGCGCTCAAGCCGCTGGTCGGCAGAGGGCTGGTAACGCGGCTTGCCAAGCACGACACCAATCCCGCCAACAACCCGCAACCGCCGGAGCGCTTTCGCAAATAGCTCTTCGCACTAAGCCGTCGCGGTCGGATTGGGGCTCGTCTCGGAGAGCGCGATCATCTTTTTGGCAAGGCGCAAGGTCAGATCGGCGCGGATCGCGGCGTAGCGCGGCTCGTCCCAGAGATTGATCGATTCATCGGGGTCGCTCTCATGATCGTAGAGCTCGCCCCAAAGGACCCCGTCGTAAAGGCTCAAGCGATAGCGCTCGGTCAGAAGGCTGCGGGTGCGCGCGCGGCTCGGCAGGCCGAGGCCGAGCCTTTGCCCCTCCTCCTCGATCAGGAGGTCGGAAGAGAGCGCCGCGGTCTCGCCGCGGATGAGCGGCAGGAGACTCTGGCCTTGAATGCCGTTGAAGCCTTCGACGCCGGCGCGCGCCAAGATGGTCGGCGCAAGATCGATCGTGCCGGCGAAGGCGCTGCTGCGCTGTGCCGCGGGTCCCTGCGGATCGCGCCAGATGAACGGCGCCTGAATGATACCGCGATAATGGATCGGGCCTTTGAGGAGAAGTTGGTGATCGCCCATATAGTCGCCGTGATCGGCGGTGACGATCACCACGGTGTTGTCGGCAAGCCCTAAAGCCTCGAGCCGCGCCATCACCTTGCCGATGCAATCGTCGATGAAGCTGATAAGCCCGTAATTGAGCGCGATCGCCTCGCGCGCCTCGCGCTCGGTGCAGGCGAAGAGCTGCGGCGTGTGCTTCACCGCCTTGCCGGAATCGCGCTGCGCCAGGAGCCACTTCACCGTCGGCGGCAGACGATCGGTCGGCGCATGGAAGGAGCGCGGCAGCGCGATCTCTTCCGGCCGATACATGCCCCAATATTTCTCGGGCGGCGTGAAGGGATGATGTGGATCGGCGAAGGAGCAGAAGAGAAAGAAGGGCTCGCCCGCGGCGGCCGCTTCCTCGATGCGCGCGATGGTGCGATCGGCGCAATAGGAATTGGGATGAAGCGCGGCGG
The DNA here is from genome assembly GCA_964391905.1 of uncultured Rhizobiaceae bacterium. Lineage (GTDB taxonomy): Bacteria > Pseudomonadota > Alphaproteobacteria > ATCC43930 > CGMCC-115725 > CAIKMD01. Next base: position 5,481 of record CAYMNX010000551.1, on the reverse strand, counting down.
GAATGCGCGTGCGCCAGGCCTGGTGGAATTTCGCGAGTTCGAATTCGGGCGCTGGCTGAGCATTCTTTTCGCCGAGCAATGTCTCGGCCGCGGGATCCTTCTTTTTGAGCCAGCGGCGGTAATGCCCCTGCAGATCGTCGCCGTGATTGATGGTGAGATCGACCGTGGTGAAGCCATAAAAAGGCAGGTCGACATCGTGACCGGGATTGGCGGCCCAGGCGGGGCCCCATTCCTGATCGTAGCGGCCGCGATCGGGCGCGCGCGCCTCGACCGCGAGCCGATCGGCGGGATTGGGCGGCCAAGCCGGCGGCGTGCCGGCCATGTTCTGCAAATGCGACTTGCCGATATGTCCAGTGCGATAGCCCGCCTGGCGCAGGCGTTCGACAAAGGTCGTCGCCTCAAGCGAGAGCGGAATGCCGTTATGGCGCACGCCATGGACCGAGGGCATGCGCCCGGTCATCAAGGTGGCGCGGTTCGGCATGCAGATGGGGCTTGCGACGTAGAACGCATCGGCGGTCCAGCCCGCCGCCGCGATCTTGTCGATCGACGGCGTCCTCACCGCGCGATTGCCGTAGCAGCCCAAATGATCGGCGCGCAGCTGATCGGCGATGAAGAAAAGAAAATTAGGCCGTTGCCCCCGCGGCGCGCCCATCGCTTCGCCTATTTCTCGGCTTGGAGCTTTTCGGCAAGCATCGGCAGCGCGCGAATGTCGTAGCCCTTGGCCGCGGCCTCGGCGACGAGCTTCAACGGGCTTTCGCCCTCGAACAACACGCGCGTCAGCCCGTAGAGCAGATAGCAGCGCGTGCCGCTGCGGCAATGGGCGAGGATCGGCTTGCCGTCGCGCAGCAGATGGTTCTGGAACTCCGTCACGTCGCGCTGCGAGATCGCCGAGGAGACGATCGGCTGATAGCGATAATCGAGCCCCTGCTTCTTCGCCTCGGCTTCGGCGGCGGCGTGATCGAGCTGACCCGGCTCTTCATTGTCGGGCCGATTGTTGATGATGGTGACGTAGCCTTCCTTGGCGAAAGCGCCGATATCGGCCAGCGAGATCTGTCCCGCGACGCTCAGGAAGTCATTGATTTTCGTGGGCTCGGCCATGACACCTCTCCTTGACGTTAACCACACCATAGCCGAAGCCGGCCCGCGGCGCGACGGGTCGATGGCGCGAATTTGCCTTGGAATCGCCGCATTCCACACTAGAGTCGATCGTCAAAGGAGGACCGCTCTCTTGAGAGGGGCGGGTCATCATCCGAGGCGGCGCCGAGCCGCGTTTTGCGGTTCCACCGCCCGATCGAGGGAAAGGGGATCGCCATGAATGTCGAAGCCATCCTACGCAACAAGGGACGCAACGTCGTCACCGTCACCCCTCATGCGCGGATTTCCGCCGCCGTCGCGCGGCTGCGGCGGCACGGCATCGGCGCCTTGGTGGTGAGCGGCGACGGCGGCGCGGTCGACGGCATCTTGTCGGAGCGCGACATCGTGCATGCGCTCGCCGATCAAGGCAGCAACGCCTTGGAGCTCGATGTCGCGCAGCTGATGAGCCGGCGCGTCGTCACCTGCAAGCCGAGCGACAGCGTCGCCGATCTCATGAGCCGGATGACGGAGCGGCGCATCCGCCATATCCCGGTGATCGAGCACGGCGCCCTCGCCGGCATCGTCAGCATCGGCGACGTGGTGAAGAACCGCCTCGACGAGGTCGAGAGCGAAGCGACCTCGATGCGTGAATTCATCGCCAACGCCTGAGCCGCCGCGCCGGCTCAAATGAGCTGCGTCGCGGCGACGCCGATGACGGCAAGAAGGACGAGCGCGGCGGCCGCCCCGCGCGCGCCCCAGCCGGCGAAGATCGCGGCATAACTCGCCTTCAGCACGTTGTTCGATGAGATCGCGATGAGGATCGCGACCATCGCGGTGTGCGGCGACATCTCGCCGGTGCCGCCCTGCGCGATGCTCAGGACAAAGGGATCGATGTCGGTGAATCCGACGAGCGCTGCGAGCGCGTTGACGCCGGCCGTCCCGAAGTGGCTGCGCGCCCATTGCGTCGCGATCGAGGTGGCGACGAAGAGCACGGCGAAAACCGCCGCGGCCGTCAGCTCCAGCGGGTTGCGCGGCTGCAGCGCCTGGACCGCGGCGCTCGTCCCCGCGACGCCGCGATAGCGCCACGCCGTCGCGCCAAGGCCGAGGAGACAAAGGCCGATGAGAATCGGCGCCAAGCTTCGCGCCAGCGTGAAATCGAAGATCGCGACCATGACGAGCACGCGCAGATACATGATCGAGGTCGCGAGAATGATGCCGGCTTGGGCGCGCGCTTCGACGGCGCGATTGGCCTTGGCCGCGCGCGCGAACAGCACCGTCGTCGCGGTCGAGGAATAGAGCCCGCCGAGAAAGGCGACGGCGAGATCGCTCGCGGGCGAGGCGCGGAACCGCTGCAGCAGATAGCTGCCGTAAGAGAGCGTGCACACCGCGAGCAAGGCGAGCCAGGCCTTATAGGGCGTAATCGCCGTGAGCGAGGTCACCGGCTCGTCCGGCAGCAGCGGCAGGGCGATGCCGGTAAGGATCAGGAACTCGGCCGCGGTGACGATCTCGCGAAGCTCGACCTTTTGCGCCAGCGCGTGGAGCGGCTCGCGCGTCGTCAACAGCAGCACCGCTGCGACCGTTACCGCGACCGCGACCCAGCTCGGCAAGGCAAGCGCGACCGGACCGAGGAGATAGGCAAGGGCGTTGCAGGCGGGCGCGACCAGCTCGACATTGTCGCGGCGATCCCCGCCGCGCTCGCGCAGCTGGCGGCGATAGGCGGCAAAGAGCCAGGCACCGAGGATCAGGAGCCCGGCCACGAGCGGGAGCTTGCGATCCCGGTCGAGCAGATAGAGCACCGCGCCGCTCAGAGCGAGCAGCGGGAAGGTGCGGATGCCGCCCGGACGCTGCAGCCCGGTGCGGGCGTGGAATTCCTCGAAGGCGAGGCCGAAGAAGAGCGCCAAGCCGAGGAGAAGCGCGAATTTCAAGAACAGCGGATCGAATTGCAAAGAGCCAAATCCCCCGATCGACGCGCTGACAGCGCCCGCGCTTGCGAGACTTCCCGCAAACTCGCTATAAATCAACCGGGATGCGGGTGTAGCTCAATGGTAGAGCAGAAGCTTCCCAAGCTTACGACGAGGGTTCGATTCCCTTCACCCGCTCCATTGCCGACCCAGAAAGCACTGACGAAGGACGTTCCGAGCGATCTGCGAATTCAGATGGTCGATGGCGGCCATTGCCGCGCTCTCCGTACCGTTCGGCTGCGCTCGCGCGGCAACAGCATCACGGCCAGCAGCACCTCAGGTCGCGATCCGCTCGCCGGCACGGGCGCCGGCGGCTTTGACGGTCGGGCTGAGCATCGAGATCAACACCGCAACGGTATTGATGGCCAGCGGAATGGCCAGGAGGCCGAAGATCAGCGTCGGCGGCAAATGACGGGAAACCAGATAGGCTCCGGCGATCGGCGTGACCAAGGTCCCACAGCGTCCCGCGCCATTGGCCCAGCCGACGCCGGTCGCACGAAGGCGGGTCGGATAGTAGTTGGCGGCGAGCAGGTCGACGCCCGAAATCGCTCCATTCACGCACCATCCGACGATCGCGGCCGTTGAGCCAAGAATGGCGGTCGGCGCGCCGATGGCGACGCCCAATGCCGCCACCGCGGCGGCGCCCAGGAGAAAGACCACCGACATGGTACGATATATGCCGAACCAATCGATCAGCAGCCCGACGAGGACGCCGAAGGTGCCGCCCCATTGCGAGATGGACGAGATGTAGAGTGCACCCTCGATCGACATGCCGGATTCCCGCAACAGCGCCGGAAACCAAGCTGCGAAGAAATTCAGCGCCGCGAGGCTCATGAAGCACATGATCCAGATCAACACCGTGCCCAGGGCGCGACCGGATTGGAACAAGGCCCTGACGTCGCCCTTTGGCGCTTCTTCGGCGTCGGCGGTGAAGACCACATTCGCCGGCAACGCGATGTCGCGCTTGATGCGCCCGAGAATAGCGCGAATTTTGCTGTCGGATTTTCCCGTGGCGACGAGGAATTGGATCGATTCCGGAAGGAAGGCCATAACGAAAGGCAGGGCCACGAGAGGGATGAGGCCCACGAGGACGAAAATGCCGCGCCAGCCGACCGTCGGCAGCAACGCATAAGCGAGGGTGGTTCCAGCGGCGGCCCCGAGCGTGTAACCGCCGACGTGAAGGCAAACCATCAAGGCACGATGGGCGCGCGGACTATATTCCGCGACCAGCGGGACGGTGCAGGGAAGCGTTCCGCCGAGCCCGATCGAGGTGATCAAGCGGAGAATATCGACCTCGACAAGGGAATGCGTCAGCGACATCGCCAGCGTCGCGGCAGCAAAGACGATGGTGGCGAGGATCAGAATGATGCGGCGGCCCAGCCGGTCGGCGACCATGCCGGCGATCGTGGTGCCGATGATCATGCCGAGCGAGGTCATGAGGAAGGCCGAGGAGAAAGACGAGGCGGGAACGCCCCATTCGCCGGCCAGCGACGGGATCGTCACCGACAGGGAGATGAAATCGATGCCTTCGAAGAACACCATGCAGGCGCAAAGCAGCAGCACCTGCAATTGAAATAGCCCGACGCGCTGTTCGTCGATGAACTGACGAACATTGAAGACCGTTTGACCCGCCATCTTTCCCCCGATCATTTTGCAACCCGACGCACCCGTTCAGCTCAAGCGGTCGCTCCGAGCGGATCAGGCCGCATGACGACCTCCCGCCAGCTTTCGTTATGTCCCAGGATGATCGCCAGAGCGTGGATGCTCCTGTAATCGATATCGGACGACAGCCAGGGCGGCGCCTCGCCGCGCTGATGAGCCAGAGCGGCCTGGTGCAGCATGCGTCGCGCTTGCGCGATAATCGTGTCGCTCGGCGCCAGATATTCGCGCGAGCGGTCGGCGATGGCGCCCATCGACGCCTGCACGACGAAATCCTCGAACGGTACGTTGCGCGTGAGGCCGCTGAAATGGCCTTGCTTCATCGCCGCGCGATCTTGATGCCACATATTGCTGATATCGCCGAGATTCGCGGCGAAATTGTCGGGATCCCCCGAATCGCCCGCCCATTGCTCGTCGCAGTATTTCTGAGCGAGCGGCCGCTTCATGTCATACAGCATGTACCATTCGGCGTTGGCCGTATCGTCGACCGGCACCGTCGCGCGCCACGAGCGCGGCGCATCCGGGCCGAAGGGAATAAAGATGTAATAGGGGAAGACCACCTGACGGACACGGACATAGCGCGAGCCGTCGGGCAAGTCGCGCACCGCGCCTTCCCGCATGCCATAGCTGGTGATGTCCATCTCGATGGCGGGCGCATGTGCGCCGGCGAGTTGGATATCGCGCGAGGCCGAGGCGAAGCCGGACCCGCTCGCCGAGGAACTGTGCAATATGCCGAGATGCGCCGAATCGAGATGCGCCTCCATTCCCTGCAACCAGCTGTAGGGGA
>CAYMNX010000550.1:0-10046 GCA_964391905.1 uncultured Rhizobiaceae bacterium | reverse complement strand
CGCCGTCAGGCGGCGCAGCTCCGGTATTGCCGGCCCATCGCCGACGACCAGAAATTCGAGCTTCAGCCGTGGGTCGCTCGCGGCGATGAGCTCGATGACGCGCTCGAGCCCATGCCATTCGCGCGCAAAGCCGGTGAAGCCCAGAAGGACGCCGTCTTCGAGCCCGTGACGGCGGCGCATCTTCATGCCATCGGCGTGACCCCCGAGAAATTCCTTGCCGACGCCGTTCTGGATGATGGTTATCCGCTCGTTCGGAACCCTTGCCGCACGGACAAAATCTGCGAGGACGTTGGTGACCGGCAGCACGACATCCGCGGCGCGCCATGTCATCCCCTCGATCCAGGCGGCGAGCCTCAGATTGGCGAGACCGCCGAAGCGGCTGCGCTCATGGACGAGGGGCGCGTTAACCTCCAGCAGCATCGGGATGCCGGTGAGGCGTTTCAGCCACACCCCGGCGAGTAGATAGAGGTTGTAGCGCTCATAGAGCACATCCGGCCGCTCGCGGCGATAGGCACGCCACAGCCGCAGGAAGGCGAGAATGCCGTAGCCGAGCTCAAGGAGCTCATAAAGCGAGGCGGGAAGATGCTTTTTGAGGGTCTCGACAAAGCCTGAATCCGCCCCGAATTCGGCGTTTTGCGTGGAAGCCGGGCCGACGATGACGACCTCATGGCCCAAATCGCGCAGGGCCGCGACGATCTCTTCGATATGGACGGCTTGGCCGTCCTTGGAGCCCACGCGATGGTGGTAAAGGATCTTCATTTTGCGGCGGCCTGGCCTTTCGCTGCTTCCATCGGCGTCCGAATCGGCGCCCTATCTGTGGCATACTCGCGGTTAACACCGCTTTGCGATAGGCCTTTTTTCTCAAACTGTTTGCGATGATCGCGTCCACCATGAAGATCGAGCCCTTGGTCGCGTCTTGGCAGCCGCAAGCCGCGTGGCTCGAGGGTCTTGCCTTGCGCGACCCGGCGACGCTTCATGCCGCAATCATCGCGATCGACGATGCGACACCGCCGGTGGTCGCGCGGTTCACGACTCTCCTCAGCGAAGAAGAACGCCTGCGGGCAGGGCGATTTCGCTTTGACGCGGATCGCGACCGCTTCATCGTCGCGCATGCGGTGTTGCGGCTCGTCGCCGGCCGTGCGCTGGGCACGACGCCCAACGCGCTCGCTTTGATGCCGACACCCCGCGGCGGCTTGCCGCCGCGGCTTGCGCCAGGTATCGGCGATCCGCCACGACTCAGCCTCTCCCATGCCGGCCGCTTTGTCGCGGCCGCGCTGGGCTGGCGGCATGCGGTTGGGATCGATGTCGAGCAGCACCGCACCCTCGACGATTTCGCGGGGCTTATCCGGCATGCGCTGAGCGCGGACGAAGCCGCCGCTCTCGCCACCTTCGCGGCCGATGCGCGGCAGCGCATTTTCCTGCACTGGTGGACGGCCAAGGAAGCAGCGCTCAAGGCGCAGGGTATCGGCTTCGCCGTCCCGCCGGAGGAGGTCGCACTGCGCTGCGACGCGGCGGGAATTCCCTTCGCCGCTCGCGTGCGTGAAGGGGAAGGCCGTCGCGATTACGCCATCGCGGCATTCGATCCCGGGGGCGCCGCAGACGCGATCGCAGCCCTTGCCTCGGCCGGTCATAGCCGCGCCAGCCTCATGCAAGCGCAAGCGGCCGATCTGCTCGCTTGGCAAGAAACGACCGCAAGCTGAGCCAAAACCAAGCGACGGCACCGGCGAGCGGTCAGCGCGCCGCGATTTCGGTGGCGCGGTCGCCCACCCGCACCGGCGGCGCCGTGATGATGGCATCGCGCGGCTCCGCCATCATGGCCAGGGCGTGCTGGACCGACGTGGTGAATTTCCGCACCAGCGGCTCGAGATTGGGCGGATCGAACATCGTGTTATGGCCGCCATCGACGGGGATGATGGTCAGGTCGCGGCAGTGCTTGCGCCAGCCGAGGTCGGCCGGCGTGCCGGCGGGGTAGGCGTCGCTGCGGAACAACACTGTTGAAATCGGCAGCGTCTGCGGTGATTGAGCGATCTCGACGTGCCAGCGTCGCACCATCTCGGTGATGAGGTACATGCTCAGCCGGTAAGGCAAATAGAAGCCGAGGCTTCCCGGCAATTGCGCCGGGCCAAAGCGTGAATGCGATGCGGCGCGCAGGAGTGGCACCCAGCGCGGACCGATGAGGCGACGTGAGATGGCGCATGAAATCTCATCCGCCCATTCGCCGTTGCGCAGCGAGCTCATGAAGCGATCGAACTCGGCGCGGCGGGTCTTCGGACCGGCGCCCGGGGCGCGGTCGATCGTACCGCGCGAGAACAACTGATCGATAATGGCGAAATAGCCGAGTGTCCGCCCCCTGGCGATCAGCGCCGACGCCGTCGCATAGCCGATAAGGCCGCCAAGCGAATAGCCCGCAAGAAAAATCGGACCGGTCGGCGCTTTGGCTTCGATCTGTTCAATTACGCGGCGCACGAGCGCGGAAAATTCAAGCCCCCAATTCACCCATTCCTGCCAATCGCCATAATCGACGGCGACGACTTGCAACGGCGCGCAGCTGGCGCGGAACCGCACTAGCCGGGGCTCGTCCTTGCCCATACCGGGCAGAAGGAAGATCAGCGGCGCTTGCGTGGCGCCAGGGGCCGGCAGCGGCGCGCCGATCGCTGGCGCTGCCGCTTCTTCGAGTTCCGCTCTCGCCTCCGTGTCGTCTACCGCCTCGCCCCCCCGAAGATAAGCAGCGAGCCCCGCGATGGTCGCGCGCTCGAACAAGACCGGCAGCGGCAGGTTCTTGCCAAACTCTTTCTCGATCCGCGCCAACAGGCGGACGGCAAGCAACGAATGGCCGCCAAGGCCGAAAAAATCATCTTCGAGGCCGACTTCGTTGACGCCCAGGATTTGCGTGAAGATCGCCGCGAGCTTGCGCTCAATGGCCCCGCCGAAAGAGGCTTTGTCGCCGGCCGCCGTCGCGCGCACCTCTGCGGCGGCCGCGTTCGTTTCCACCGTGACCTTCGGCTGCGCCTCGGCATCGACCCGCTGCAGCCACGCGTCGAGGTCGATCGAAGAGACAACGATCCGCGGCATGATCGCGGCACCGAGAACGCGATCGAGCGCTTCGAGCCCTTCTCTGGGCGTCATGCCTTCGCGCTGTGCCTCGCGGGCCAACGCCGTCGCGGCAGAGGTCGCAACCCCGGCGGTCGGCGCATCGCTCGCGGCAAAGCGCGCATTGGCAAGGCGCTTCAGGGCGAAATCGGCGATCTCAGCAAGTACGTGCCCATGTTCATCGGCGATCGTCACGTCGAAAATTGCGACGCCCGGCGTGCCGCCCTCGCGGCGGCGGACATGGCTATAAAGCTTGGCGGTCAAGGCGCCGCGCAGCGTCAGTTTGCCATAGGAGAACGGCACGTAGAAATCGCGGGCCACACCCGCCTCAGAATCGGGCAGCAATTGCTGGGCACCACCCGTCGCCATATCGAGGAGCGCGGGATGGAGCTTGATCGTCGCAACATCGGCGGCAAATTCCGGCGGCAGCTCGAGCGACAAGAGCGCCTCGCTCGCGCCATAACGGATGGCGCGAACATTGCTCCAGCGCGGCCCGAAAGCCATGAAGTTCTGGGGCAGGATACCGTCGAGCTTCTCTTCCTTCACCGCACAGCGCCGCGCGATCTCGGCAAGGTCGATGGTCTGCACCGCCTGCGCCGCTTGCGTGACGGCGCGGCCCGTCACATGGGTGAGCGCGCCCCCTTCCGAGCGAAGCGCGAATTCCCACACCGAACCGGCGCGGTGCAACGCAATCTCGAGCGTCTTCGTCTCGTCGGGGCCGACCAGAAACGGCCTTTGGAAAAAGACATTGCTGAGCTCGATTTCCGGCAGGGCTTCGAACTCGGCCACCGCGGCGCGCACCAATTCGAGATAGCCCGCGCCCGGTATCAGCGCCTCGCCCTCGCGCGTGATATGCTCGCCCAATACCCACTGGCGTGCGCGGCTGAAGCCCGTCGTGAAGATGATCTCATCACCCTCCTCGCGGCGCGTCTCGAGCCAAGGATAGCCGCTCCGCACCGGTGCCGCGTCGATCGGCGCCGGCTCGCCGTAAGCGCGCGCAGCAAAGCCGGCGTCGCGCCATGCGCCCCAATTGATCGAGACCGTTTGCCCGCCGCGCCGCTCGCTCCGCGCTTCGGCAAAAGCGTCGAGGAAGGCGTTTGCGGCGGTATAATCGACCTGCCCCGGAAGGCCGAGCGTCGCGCTGACCGACGAGAAAAGCAGGAAGAAATCCAAGGGCGAATCCCCGATCAGCTCGTCAAGGATGAGCGTGCCGAGAATTTTTGGCGCGAGCACCTTCCGCGCCGATCCGAAGCTTTTCAGCTGGATGAGGCCATCATCGAGCGTGCCGGCGGTATGGATGACGCCATGGATCGCGCCAAAGCGGTGGCGCGCCTGAGTCAAGGCGGCACGCATTTGTTTCCGGTCCGTCACATCGGCCGCCAAGCTCAGGACTTCCGCGCCCAGCGCCTCGCAGCCACGCACCTTACAGATCTTGACGGTCGTGGGATCGCCTTCGCCATGCTGCTCGATCCAGCGCTCCCACTGCTCGCGCTCGGGCAACGCGCGGCGGTTGATGAGGACGAGCTTCGCCCGTGCGGCGCGCGCGAAGTGCTCGGCCAATTCGAGGCCCAATCCACCGAGCCCGCCGGTGATCACGTAGACACCCTCGGGCCGCAGGGGCAAGGATGTCGCAGCCTCAAGCCGCAAAGGCTCGTGGCGCTCGACCCATCGCTCGGTGCCGCGGTAAGCGACCGTGCGGTCCTGCGCCTCGCTTCGCCATTCCGCCGCGAGCTGATCGAGAACGCGCGCGCGCTGCCAGCTGCCGGCCTTGGTCGGAGATATATCGACGCTGCGGCAGCGCAGCGTCGATATTTCGTGCGGCAGGACGCGACAAGGGCCAATGAGGCTTGCCTTCAGCGGCTCGGAAGCGGTCTCGCCGGCAACCTGCTGCAACCCGGTCGAGACCACCATCAAATCGATGGGCTGCGCCCAATCGCGATTGCCGATCGCCTTGCCAAGCCAGGTGAGGCTGAAGAAGCTGGCATCGAGAAGGCGATCGAGCGGCAGCACTCCCTTCGGCGCGGGCGATATGTTCCAGCAATGGAGAATATGCCCGATCTCGGCCTTCTCCGCTTCGAGCGCCCGGAGCAACGCGACGTAATCGCTCTCGCGCCCCGGCGCGATGGTAAAGTCGTCCTTCCCGGCCTGCGCGAATTTCGTGCCGGCGCGCACCGAGAAGATCGCGCGCGGGGGCGGTGCGAAGCTGAGGACAAGCTTGCCGAGATGCTTCGCCTGCGCCATCAGATGGAAAGCCTCGGCGGCATGAGCGGCGTGGAAGACGCGGTGCGAAAGCGGCTTGAAGGTTCTGGCCCGCGCTTGCGCGATCACTTCTTGCAGCAGCGAGCCGTAAGCGGCGGGATCATCGCGCAAGACCTGGGTGAGATCGATCGGGTGATAGGTTAGCCCCGGCTGTGGCGCCAGCACCGCGAGTTGCTGCGCGTCCAGGATTTCGCGCGTGCCGAGCTCGATGAAGCGCCCGCCTTTTGCGAGCACCGACAGCGTTTTCGCGATCGCTCCATCGGTAAGCGAATTGAGGGCGACATCGACGCCTTTACCCTTGGTAAGGTGCAGGATTTCGTCGGCAAAGTCGAGCGAGCGCGAATCAAAGATGCGGCGGATTCCGAGCGATTTGAGGAAGGCGCGCTTTTCCGAGCTTCCGGCCGTCGCAAAGATCTCGGCGCCGAGCGAGCGTGCGACCTGGATCGCGGCAAGGCCGACGCCGCCCGATGCGGAATGGATGAGGATTTTCTCGCCGGCACGCAACCTGCCGACATGATGCAGCGCGTACCAAGCGGTCATGAACGCCGCCGGCAAGGTCACCGCCTCCTCCATCGAGAGGCCGCGTGGCTTGAGCGTCACCCACCGCACGTCGCGCAGGACGAAGGCGGAAAAGCTGTCGGGACCGATCGCCACGACCTCGTCGCCGACCCGGAAACCCGAGACGTTCGGACCGAGGCGCTCGATGACGCCGGCGCATTCCATGCCGAAAGGCTTGTCCGGCAGGACGCCCGTCGCCTTCAGCACATCGGAGAAGCTGAGCCCCGCGGCACTGACGCGAATCTCGACTTCGCCCGGGCCCGGCGCCGGACGTCGGCAGCGGTTGAGGGCAAGGCTGTCCAGCTTGCCCGGCGCGCCAATCTCGAGCCGCTGCGGCATTGGCTCCATGGCCGCGTCGCGGCGCTTCAGCCGCTCGATCAACTCGGCGGCGATGCCTTCGTCGTCGAGGAATACCAGCAGGCCCGAGCGATCCTCCTCCGCAGCGCCAGCCTGACTTATGAGCGGCGCGGCCTTCCAAACCGGCACGGAGAACCAGTCGGCAATCGACGCTTTTTTCTTCAGCGGCCCGACCGCTTCTTCCTCTGGCGCCGGGACCGCATACTCGATTCCCGGCCGGTCCGGATCGATCCAGTAGCGCTCACGTTGGAAGGGATAGGTCGGTAAGGCGACGCGCGTGCGCTTCACACCGCCATGAAAACGGTTCCAATCAACCGCAGCCCCGCTCTGCCACAATTGGCCGAGCGTCGCGAGGAGGAAGGCGAGATCGGGGCTCTCTTCGGCGGGATGGCGCATCGTCGAAAGCGCCGCCGCGGCTTGCACCGGCTGCTGCTTGGCAAGGCTGCTGAGGGTGCGGCCTGGGCCGATCTCGATCAGCGCTTGTGCGGGATTGCGCAGCAACTCTTTCATGCCGGCATCGAATTGGACGCTGTGGCGGAGATGCTGCACCCAGTAATTGGGATCGGTCGCTTCCGCCGCCGTGATCCAGGTGCCGGTCAGATTCGAGATATAGGGGAGCTTCGGCGCCTGGAACGGGATGCGGCGGCAGAAGGCGGCGAATTCGTCGAGGATCGAATCGAGCATCGACGAATGCGCCGCAACCGAGATATGAACCGGCGTCGTGTCGACGTCCCGCTCGGTGAGACGCCGACGCAAGGCCTCGATCGCCTCGACCGGGCCCGCGGCGACACAAAGTGACGGCGCGTTGACCGCCGCGATCGACAAATCGTTACCGAGCAAGCCGCGCAATTCCTGCTCCGGCAGCGGCACGACCAGCATCGAGCCTTGCGGCACGCGCTCGAAGAGGCGGCCGCGCTCCGTCACGATCGCCAATCCTTCTTCGAAGGTGACGACGCCGGCAAGGCAGGCGGCGACATACTCGCCCATGCTGTGGCCGATCATCGCCGCGGGCTCGACGCCCCAGGATTGGAGGAGCTTGGCGAGCGCATATTCCGTCGCAAAGAGCGCCGGCAGCGCGAGCGACGGCGCCTCCATCCGTGCCGAGGCCGCCGCGACATCCCCATCGGGAAACATCAGCTTGCGCAGATCAAGGCCGAGCTTCGGCTGGAGATAGGCGGCGCAGCGGTCGATGGTCGCGCGATAGACCGGCTCGCCCTCGTAAAGGCCGCGGCCCATATTGGCATATTGCGCCCCGCCGCCTGGAAACATGAAGACGACCGAGGCTTTCTCGAGCGCCTGACGCGTGGTGATGCGCTTCGGATCGCGTTCCTCGAGCGCGCGGATCGCGTCGGCACTGTCGCGGCAGGCAAGGCTGCGGCGATAGCGGAAAGCCTTGCGTCCGAGCTGCAACGTGTAAGCAATGTCGGCGAGATCGGCACCGGAATTTTCGCGCAGATGCGCGGCCAAGGCACTGGTCGCCGCCTCCAGCGCCGCTTCGTTCATCGCCGACAGGGTCAGCAATTGCCACGGCCGCGCGGGAAGCCGCGCCGGTTGCGGCGCCGGCGCTTTCTCGAGGATGAGATGGCAATTGGTCCCGCCCGCGCCGAGCGCCGTCACCGCGGCGCGGCGCAGCGGCCCCGGCTTCGGCCAGGTTGCGAGCCGCGCATTGACGTAGAAGGGACTGTCGGCGAAATCGATCTGCGGATTGGGCTTTTCGTAATGGAGGCTCGGCACGATCTCGCCGTGATTGAGCATCAGCACGGTCTTGATGAAAGCCGCGACGCCCGCCGCCTCGCCGAGATGCCCGATATTGGATTTGAGCGAGCCGATGGCGCAGATGCCGCGCTTGTCGGTGAAGCCGCGCCACGCTTGCGTCAGCGCCGTCACCTCGATCGGATCGCCGACGATCGTGCCGGTGCCGTGCATCTCGACATAGCCGATGGTCTCGGGATCGACGCCGCTGATGGTCAGCGCCTCGACGATGGCGCGCGCCTGGCCTTCGACGCTGGGCGCGAGATAGCCGACCTTGGCCGAGCCGTCATTGTTGATCGCGGAGCCCTTGATGACGGCGAGGATCCGATCGCCATCGGCCTCGGCATCGCTTAAGCGGCGCAGCGCGACGACGCCGGCGCCGCTGCCGAAAAGCGTGCCTTTCGCCGCCGCATCGAAGGGACGGCAATGACCGTCGGGCGAGAGAATCTCGCCGGGCTTGTAAAGATAGCCGCGCCCCTGCGGCCAGGCGATGGTCGAGCCGCCGGCCAGGGCCATATCGCACTCGCCGCTCAAGAGACTCTGGCAGGCAAGGTGGATCGAGACGAGCGCCGAGGAGCAGGCCGTCTGCACATTCATGCTCGGCCCGGTCAGGTTTAAGAGATAGGAGAGCCGGGTCGCCAGGAAGTTCATATCGTTCCCGGTGTGCCGGACCAGCCACTCGCCCACCGTCTCCATGATGCGACGGTTGTTGACGAGGTTGAACATCATATAGGCATTCATGCCGCAGGCGGCGAAGACGCCGATATTGCCCGCGAACGCCTCCGCGGTATGCCCCGCATTCTCGAGCGCTTCCCAGCCGACCTCGAGGAAAATGCGGTGCTGCGGGTCCATCACCGCGGCGTCTTGCGGCGAGAAGCCGAAGAAAGAGGCGTCGAACCGGTCGAAATCGGCGAGAATCGGCTGCGCCTTGACATAATCAGGATCCTGCAGCGCGGAGCGCGATTCCCCCGCGGCAAGCAGCTCGTCATCCGTGAAACTCTTCACCGATTCGACGCCGCCGCGCAGATTGGCCCAGAACTCGGCAAGGTTGCGCGCACCCGGAAAGCGTCCCGACATGCCAATGACGGCGATATCGTAGCCGCTGCTGCCGCTGTCGCTCATTGCTTACTTCCGCGCCTCAACGCGGCGCCGCCGCAACGCATCGAGCCGCGCCTGACCGCGCTGCTGGCTCGCTTCGAGCGTGCTGCTCTCGTTATTGGCGCGTCCGATATGCGCCGCGAGCGCGCTCACCGTCGGATATTGGAACAGATCGACGAGGCGGAGATTGCGCTTCAGCAGCTCTTTGAGCCGCGCATTTGCCTGCATCATGATCAGCGAGTTGGCGCCGAGATCGAAGAAATTGTCATGCGCGCCGACCTTCTCGAGATTGAGGACGTCGCGCCAGACATTGGCGATCGCGGTTTCGAGCTCGTTTTGCGGCGCGGTGTAGGCGATCGCGGCGGCCGGCGGCTCGCGCTCGGGCGCCGGCAACGCCTTGCGATCGAGCTTGCCATTCGGCGTCCGCGGCAGCGCATCGAGCACGACGATCGTCGCCGGGATCATGTAATCGGGCAGCCGCCGCTTCAGCAATTCCTTGAGCGCCGCCGGCAGCATCGCGCGTGCCGCGTGGCTGTCGCGGAAATTCGCATAGTCGCTCCATGGCCGCCGTTGCGGCGCGGGAAGCGGCGCATCCGCTGCTACGGCCGCAACCGCGCGATGGCGGAAGGTCGCATCGTAGCGATCGAGCCCTTCCGTCGACCAGGTCAGTTGGACCTCGTAGGAGCCATCGAGCGTCGCAAGCGTCTCGGGATCGATCCCGTCTTCGGCGGCGGCCGAAAGCGCGCGGCGAATCTCGGCGACGGTCGCAGGACAATCCTCGCTCGCGATCATCTCGACACCGCGCACCGCTTGCGTGACGCGGGGATTGCGCAGGCCCGCGAAGGCCGCAAGCGGCGGCACAGCGGCGAGCCGGTTGCGGATATCGGCAAGACCGACGGCGCCGCCAAGCCTGCCGGCGCTCCGCCCATGGC
>CAYMNX010000549.1:0-8585 GCA_964391905.1 uncultured Rhizobiaceae bacterium | reverse complement strand
GCAGCACCTCGCGCTCGCGCGGCGTCAGGTCAAGATAGCGTTGCCTCAACACATCAAGTTCGGCGCGTTCCGATCGCTTTTGCCGATCCTGGGCGATCGCCGCTTCGATGGCCGTCATGAGATCCGCGTCACTGAACGGCTTGGTGAGGAAATCCACGGCACCTCGCTTGATCGCACGCACCGAGGATGGGATGTCGCCATGTCCTGTTATGAAAACGATCGGCGGGTGATCGCCTGCCGCAATCTGCTTCTGAAGATCGAGCCCATTGATATCCGGCAGCTCGACATCGAGGATAAGGCAGGCGGGGACGTCCGGCTTATTCGCGCTGATGTAGTCGCTGGCCGCGCCATAGGCGACGGCGCGTATTCCATGCGATTCCAGCAACTCGATCAGCGCCTCGCGGAGCCGCACGTCGTCATCGACGATGAAGACGATATGATCATCCGTCGTCATGGCGCCGTTTTCATGTCAACCGGCAGCGTGAAGACGAACGTCGCTCCCTGCGGCTCGTTCTTCTCCGCCCACAACCGTCCGCCGTGAGCCTCGACAATCGAACGACAGATCGCGAGGCCCATGCCCATCCCGTGCTCTTTCGTCGTAAAGAACGGCTCGAAGATTTTTTCCGGAGACTCGATGCCGCCACCCCGATCACTGATTTCGGTTTGCACGACATCACCAATCCGGCGCACGCGCATCCCAAGTACTTTCTCGCCAGTGACAGAGTCCATGGCTTCGAAACCGTTACGAATGAGATTGATCAGAACCTGTTGAATTTGAACGCGATCGAACGCCATGAGCGGCAGAGTGCTGTCGACGTCGATGTCCATACGAACATGGCGCCGCACCGCCTCCTCGGCCATGAGGTTACGCGCTTCGGCAATGGCGCCATCGAATGCCGTGTAGTGCCTTGGCTCCACGGATTGTTTGAACAAGGCGCGGATGCGACTGACGACATCCGCTGCCGAGTTGGCGTCCCGGATGATCCGCTCCACCGTGATCCGTGCACGCTCCAAATTGGGCGGGTCGCCCTTGAGCCAACGCTGGCACGCATGCGAGTTGGCGACGATCGCGGCAAGCGGTTGGTTGACCTCATGTGCGATCGATGCCGAGAGCTCCGAGAGACTTGCCGCCTGGCTCGCACGTGCAAGCGTCTCCTGCGCCACGCGCAGCTCTTCCTGCGCCCGAACCTCACCGTCGATGTCCAGGCAGATGCCGTTCCATTGGACGATCGTTCCATCGGCATTCCGCATGGCGATGGCACGGGTTAGGGTCCATCGATACGCGCCATCGAAGCGCCGCTGACGATTCCTGACCATGTACGGCTCACCGGTGACCAAACACTGCGCGAACAGCGAGCTCACTTCTTCCAGGTCATCCGGATGTACTGTCGCGCTGAGAATGCCCGAGAGGCTCGGACGAAAGGCTTCATCGAAGCCATGGAACTCGCGGAACTGCCTGCTGAAGTAGGTCGGCTCGCCATCTGGCGCCGTACACCAGCTCCGCGCTGGCGCCGTCTCGATGAGTGCGCGCAGCGAGCGCTCGCTTTCGCGCAGCGCCGCCTGCGCGCGCACCTGATCATCGATGTCGATGGAAACCTGGTACCAGTGCACGATCGTTCCGTCTCGGTCGCGCAGAGGCTCGCAACGCCCCTCTATCCAGCGATAATTGCCGTCTTTCCAACGCCGGCGATACCGCATCTTGAAGGCGTCGCCGGTTTCGAGGCAGCTGACGGACGCACGCAGCACCCCAGGAGCATCTTCGGGATGAACGAGTTCTTGCGCCACCCTGGCGCAATCTTCGAGGTTCGCTTTGGAGAGGCCAAGATCCTCCAAAGATCGCTTATTGACATAGGCCAGCTGGCCAGCGGGCGTCCAGCTCCAGATGTGGACCGGCAAGGCGTCGACGAGCTGCTGGAGCTCCCGCTCTCTCTTCCGCAACGCCTCCTGCGCAGTCACCAAATCGTTGATGTCGACGCTTACGCCGTACCACTGAAGGATATTGCCGGAGTCGTCGCGCAGCGCCTCTGCGCGAGTCTCGGTCCAGCGATAGGTGCCGTCGCGCCGAATCTGGCGATATTGCACGATGTAGGGGGCACCCGCCGCGAATGCGCTGCTACGCACCCGCGTCGCCGCAGCGATGTCGTCCGGATGAACGACGCTGAGGGGAGTCGGCGACCCGTCAGGGGCAAAAAGGTCGGCGAGAGTGGCGCCGGTTACGTCGGTGTATCGCTTGTTGAGGTATGTAGGCGTTCCTTCGCGCGTTGTGGTCCAGATCAGAGCCGGCACGGCATCGATCAGCTGCTGCAGCTGCCGCTCGCTCCGCCGCAGTGCCTCTTCGGCGTGCATCTGATCGTCGATGTCGTGGCAAAGGCCGTACCACTCGACGATGCGTCCGCCCTGATCCCGCATCGGCTCCGCGCGGCTCGACATCCAGCGATAGACGCCGTCGGCGCGTCGCAGGCGATACCGCGAGGCGAAACCCTCGCCCGTGACGAGGCAACGGTTGAGGGCGTCTCTAAACGCCGCTGCGTCGTCCGGATGAATGGTCGCTATGAGCGCCTCCAGTCGGCTCGTGTCTCGTTTGTCCATCTCCGCTACGTCGAGACCGAGGAAGTCGATCATGCGCTTGTTGAAGAAAATCGGTTCGCCGTCCGGAGTCAGCCGCCAGATCTGGCTCGGAACCATGTCGATAAGCTGCGAGAGCTCCCGCTCCCGATTGCGCAACGCCTCCACGGTTTTCTTATAGACGTCGATGTCAAGCGCGATGCCAAACCAACCCGTGATACGACCGTGGCTGTCGCGCGATGGTCGTGCCGCGGTTCGAGCCCAGATATAGGCGCCGCTCGCACGCCGAAAGCGAAACTCGACATTGAAATGATCGCCGGTTTGCAGGCAGTGACGCCATGCGGCGGCGATCTGGTCATAGTCGTCCGGATGAAGCACCCGTTTCCAAGCGGTATGACCCTCCTTCAACGGAGCATTCAGATCCTCGAGCGTCACACCGAGAGAATTCTGAGCGAACGGGTGCAGGTAGATCCATCTCCCGGCCGCATCGAACGCCCATCCGTTCCCGAACAGGCTCACGACGACCCTGGCCGACCGCATCACTTCGGCTTCGTTTTCGTCGAGCGGGTTTGACGCTGTTGGTGGCGGTGGCTCCCTCTCTGTCACCAGATCGTCGATGTCGACACTTACGCTGTATCCGGGCTCCGAGCGCGTCTCGGTCCAACGATAATTGCCGTCGGCCTGGCGGCGCCGATATCTCGTGACTTGGGGGACGCCCGTCCAAAAGGCACGGGCGGCCGCATGAGTTGCCGCGTCCCGGTCGTCCGGATGGATGAGGCTCAGGGAAGACGTCGCGTCTGCCGCAGTTTTTTTCTCAATAACGGCGCCGGCTATGTCGTCCAACGGCTGGTTGGCAGGGGAGGGCGCTCCTTCCCTCGTTGTGCCCCGGATCGCGGCCTGCGCGGCACTGCCGTTGTGCGCTGCTGATACGCTGGCGACAATTGCTCCAATCGAGAGCGCTGCGGCAAAGAACGCCGCCCACGACAATGCAAGATCGCGCGTATCGGCGGCATAAAGGAAAGCGGCCAGCACTGCGCCCGCGAATGCGATCCCCAATATCGCATGGAGCAGCGGAACGGCGCGCCCACGCACATAGAGGAACATAGCTGCAACCGGGGGCAGCAGGCCGAGCGGCGTTCTCGTTAGCCAACACGCAGCGATGCCGGCGACGAATGCCACGATCGCGAGGGCCGAGCGCTGGTGGGGAAGCACCGCTATCAGCATGATTCAGCTGCTCCTGCCGGACAAAGAAGCTTGGGGACCATGTCCTCACCCTAATCCCGCCTTTCACGGCGGCCTATTATGGAAATCCATGCATTGCGCGGGGGAGGTGGACGCGCGGCCGCCCGCCGCGCCCTGCGCAACGATAGGTCGTCGCGCATACCGCCTTAGATGGGATGGCTCACGCCAAAGCTGAGGCGCCGCTAGCGCTCGGCGATGAAGACCTATACGCGGGCACGGTATCGACCGCGGCGCTCAACGCGCATCTTTCGTCCATCGATCGTTTCGACAATCAACAGACGAAGGAAGCATCATGACGACTCTCCTGCATGAACCGGCAGAACACTCGGCGTCGTGCCGAACGATCACCACCAAGGACGGCACGGCATTGTACTACAAGGACTGGGGCGAGGGCCCGGTCGTCACGTTCTCGCATGGCTGGCCGCTGAACGCCGACGCCTGGGACGGGCAGATGCTCTTCCTCGCGCAAAATGGCTTTCGCGTTATCGCGCATGATCGGCGCGGCCATGGCCGATCCAGCCAGGCTTCATCCGGCAACGACATGAACGGCTATGCAGACGATTTGGCGGCCGTCATCGAAGCGCTCGACCTCAGGGATGTCACCTTGGTTGGCCATTCCACCGGCGGCGGCGAAGTCGCCCGTTATATCGGCCGCCACGGGACAAGGCGCGTCGCCAAAGCCGTGCTCATCGCTGCGGTCCCGCCGATCATGGTGAGGTCCGCCGCCAATCCGGAAGGTTTGCCCAAGGAGGTCTTCGATGGCCTGCGCAACGGGCTCATGAAAGACCGCTCGCAATTCTACAAGGATCTGGCGGTGACGTTCTATGGCGCGAACAGGCCCGGCGCCCAGGTCTCGCAGGGCACGTTGGATCAGTTCTGGCTCTGGAGCATGCAGGCCGGCCTGAAGAACGCTTACGAAAGCATCAGGGCGTTCTCCGAGACCGACTTCACCGAAGACCTCAAGAAGATCGATGTCCCGACGCTGCTCCTCCACGGCGAGGACGATCAGATCGTTCCGGTGAGGGATTCTTCGGTCAAGGCGGCGCGGCTCATCAAGGGTGCGAAGGATATCTATTATCCGGGCGCGCCTCACGGCATCACCGCCACCCACCAGGATCAGGTCAACGCCGATCTGCTTGCCTTCATCAGAGCGTAACGGGCAGGCAAGCCGGAACGATGGCATCTGAACGACGGGGCCTATACCGCGGTATGGCTCGTCCTCTCCCTCGACCCAATCGATTGCCAACACGCCTCAACGTAGCGTCGTCGATGCCGCGTGTAAGGCGGCGTTCAACAGGAGACAAACATGGGCTTAAACAACGCTTCACCCCTCGCCAGATCGGGAGCCGACGAGTTGGTTCCGTCACGCTACGCGCTGCGGATCGGCGAGATTGACGTGCTGGTGGTCAGCGATGGCGTACTGCCGCTCCCAACCGCGATGTTGGCACCCAACGCCGACCCGGCCGTCCGGACGGCCTGGCTGGATAACATGTTCTTGCCGCAGGACGCTTTCGACTGGGCGCTGAACGTGGTCGTGGTACGTAGCGGCGGCCGGACCATACTCATCGACTCGGGGCTAGGGTTCGACCCGGACTTGCACTTGCCGCGGGCCGGGCAGTTGGCCAGGCGACTGAAGGCCGCCGGCATCGATCTCGCTTCCGTGACCGACGTGGTGCTTACCCACATGCACATGGACCACATTGGCGGGCTGCTCGTCGATGGGGTGAAGGACCGGCTGCGCCCGGACCTGCGAATCCACCTGGCCGCTGCCGAGGTCAAGTTCTGGGCGGCGCCCGATTTCTCCCGCACCGCCATGCCGCCGGGGTTCCCGGACGCGCTTCGGTCGGCCGCCAAGCGGTTCTTGAACGAGTACCATAACCAGCTGCGGACGTTCGAGGCGGAGTGTGAGGTGGCGCCCGGGGTCGTCGCCCGCCGCACCGGTGGCCACACGCCCGGGCACAGCGTGGTTCGCCTAACCTCCGGCGGCGACGGGCTGACCTTCGCCGGCGACGCCGTGTTCGCGGTCGGGTTCGAACACCCCGACTGGCATAACGGTTTCGAACACGACCCCGAAGAGGCGACCCGCGTTCGGATCCGTCTTCTGCGGGAGCTGGCTGAGAGCGGCGAGATGCTGGTGGCCACTCACCTGCCGTTCCCGTCCATCGGCCGGGTGGCGGTCGCCGGCGATGCCTTTCGTTGGGTACCAGCCTTCTGGGACTATTGATCCCCGTGTTGGGTTAGGGGCGTAACTAGGGCGCGTGCTCATGGCTTTGATGAGTTCACGCCCCTAGCTCTGCGCCGCGTGCTGCCTCGACCACACACCAGGACGCTGGATTTCCCAATCCGGGCATGTAATAGACGCTTACATGACGTGGTCGGGACGGGGCGGCGGTAACGAGCGGCGCGGCTACCATCATGGCAATCTGCGCGAGGCGCTGATTGATGCCGCGATGGTGCTGCTGGCGGAAAAAGGGCCAAGGGGCTTTAGCATCGCCGAAGCCGCGCGGCTTGCGGGCGTCAGTTCCGGTGCGCCCTATCGTCATTTCCGCGATGCCGAAGCGCTGCTCGCGGCCATTGCGGAACGCGGCTATGTGCGTTTTGCCGCCGCACTCGGCGAGGCGTGGAATAACGGACGGCCAGATCCGTTGCGCGCATTGGAGGCCGCCGGGCGGGCCTATCTCGCCTTCGCACGCGAAGAGCCCGCGCTTTATGCCGCGATGTTCGAAAGCCATATAGCCGTCGATGCGTCTCCCTCACTGCAGGTGGCCGCCGACCGTGCGTTCGGGGTCCTGCGCGAGGCTGCCGACCGCATTACCGCGCTGCTGCCCCAAGCGAACCGCCCACCGTCGCTGATGGTCGCCCTTCATACATGGGCGCTGTCGCATGGCATCGCATCGCTGTTCTGCCGCGCCGATGATTCCCGGCGCAAGCTGCCGATGACGCCCGAGGATCTTCTGGAAGCGGGCGTGCTCATCTATTTGCAAAGCCTCGGCCTCGCCGGCGGCGCTCAGCCCAAAAAAGCAGAGTAGCCCTTCGATTCATCTTGACGCCGCCGGCCCGAAGGGTCATGTAAGTAGCTCTTACATCCAATGAGGTCAACCATGACCAGTGCCGCGCACGACGAATCCTACGCCGATCCCCGCTGGCGCAATCGCAACCGTGGCCCGTGGGGCTGTTGGGGTTGGGGCGGCCCGCATGCAAACTGGAGCGGACAGAATGACAGTGGTGCGTCGTGGGGTCCGCCCTGGGGACCCGGCAATCCTTTCTGGGCGCCGCACCTCATCCCGAAGCCGTTGCTGATCGCGCTCACGATTCTCGGCTTCATGCTGTGGTGGCCCATCGGGCTCGTCCTTCTCGCGGTGATGATTTGGCGGCGGCAGATCGTTTGCGGCTATTACCGCTATGGTGCATGGCAGAACACTGCGCCGCCCTGGCGCGGCGCGGGCTGGAAGAGCTGGTTCGGCGGGCAGCCGCCATCGAGCGGCAATCGCGCCTTCGATGAGTATCGCGCCGAAACGCTCCGTCGGCTCGAGGAGGAGCAAAAAGAATTCGCGGAGTTCCTCGAGCGGTTGCGTTTTGCCAAAGACAAGTCCGAATTCGATCAGTTCATGAACGAGCGTCGCAATCGTTCACAGACGCCCCCGTCCGAACCGCCCGCAGAGCCGGCGAACTGAAGCGGCGGAACGTAGAGCAGAAAGCCCCTCATCCTTGCGGCGAGGGGCTTTTTGCATTTCGGCCATCATCGCGCGCCCATGCGCGACAGCCTTTCACGGAGAGAAAACGGGCGCGAGATAAACCCTATTGCATGTCCTCGCTGCGGTCGCTCTCGGCAACCTGCGGGTTGGCCGGCATTCTCTCGGTCGTTACCGACAACGTGGTTTCGCCCGAGTCGCGCCAGACATGGACGCTTGCCGCGTGATTGGCCGGCGCTTCCGCAACGAGGATCGGCAGATCACGGAATTTGTCGATCGCATGCCCATCGAAGGACAGGATCACATCGCCCTGCTCGAAGCCAGCTTTCGCTGCGGGGCTGTTCGGCGTGACCGAGCTCACCAGCGCGCCCTCGTCCTTCGGCAGGCCAAGGCTCTTGGCGATCTGCGGCGTCACTTGCTGGATCTGCACGCCGAGCCAACTGCGCTCAACCTGTCCATGCTCGCGCAACTGATCGATGACGGGCTTCGCTAAATCCGACGGGATCGCGAAGCCGATGCCGACCGAGCCGCCATTCGGCGAATAAATAGCGGTATTAATGCCGACAACCTCGCCGTTCAGGTTGAAGGTTGGGCCGCCGGAATTCCCACGGTTGATCGAAGCGTCGATTTGCAGGAAATCGTCGTATGGGCCGGCGTTGATGTTGCGGCCCCGCGCCGAAATCGTTCCCGGGCTCACCGAGCCGCCGAGACCGAATGGATTTCCGACCGCGAGGACCCAATCGCCGACTTGCTCCGCGTGGCTGTCGCCCCACTTCACATAGGGCAAGGGCTTCGGCGTGTCGATTTTCAGCAGCGCGAGATCGGTCTTGGCATCGCGGCCGACGATTTTGGCCGCATGCTCGCTGCCATCCTGGAATATCGCGGTAACTTTCGTCGCGTTCTGAACGACGTGATTGTTGGTGACGATATACCCGCTGGGATCGATGATAAAGCCGGAGCCTAGTGCGACGCCGCGCTCTCCGCTCCGCGGCGCCTGTCGGCCTTGCTGGTCGAAAAAGCGGCGCAACATTTGATCGAATGGCGATTGCGGGAACCCCGGCATCGGTCCGGCATCGCGATCGGCCT
>CAYMNX010000548.1:0-14662 GCA_964391905.1 uncultured Rhizobiaceae bacterium | reverse complement strand
AAGGTCAGGACGATCGCGCCGATCATCGCGACGAGAAGGATGAGTCCCGCCGCCTGAAACGGATAGATGTAGCGCGTGTAGAGAACGGCGCCGAGCGCGGCCGTGTTGGTGACTTGCGACAATGGCGGCGTCGGCGCCGCCGCCGCGGCGGCGATATCGGGCGCGGTCGCCCAGGCGCCGAAAACCAGCACGAGCTCGACCAGAAGGATAAGGCCGACCAGGGCGCCGATCGGCAGATATTGGAGAAAGCCGCGGCGCAGCTCGACGAAATTGATATCGAGCATCATGACGACGAAAAGGAACAGCACCGCGACGGCGCCGACATAGACGATGACGAGGATCATCGCCAGGAACTCCGCCCCCATCAGCACGAACAGGCCGGCGGCGTTGAAGAAGGCGAGGATGAGGAAGAGTACCGAATGGACGGGGTTGCGCGCCGCGATGACCATGACGCCCGAAGCGATCGCGACGCCGGCGAAGGCGTAGAAGCAGATCGCCTGGATGAGGGTGCCGGCGTCCATCAGCGATACGGCGCGTCGAGCGCGATATTCCGCGCGATCTCCGCCTCCCACCGGTCGCCATTCGCGAGCAGCTTCTCCTTGTTATAGAAGAGCTCTTCACGCGTCTCGGCGGCGAATTCGAAATTGGGACCCTCGACGATGGCATCGACCGGGCAGGCTTCCTGGCAGAAGCCGCAATAGATGCATTTCGTCATGTCGATGTCGTAGCGCGTGGTGCGGCGACTGCCGTCCTCGCGCGCCTCCGCCTCGATGGTGATGGCGAGCGCCGGACAGATCGCCTCGCAAAGCTTGCAGGCGATGCAGCGCTCCTCGCCGTTCGGGTAGCGGCGGAGCGCGTGCTCGCCGCGAAAGCGCGGCGAAAGCGGCCCTTTCTCGAAGGGATAGTTCACCGTCACCGGCGGCTTGAACATATATTTGAGCGTGAGCCACAGGCCGGAGACGATCTCGGCCAGGAGCAGCCCGCGCACGCCACGATCTGCGATTGCCATGGAGTTACCCTCTTCCCGGCAGCCATCCGGTCGTCACCAGCACCCCGGCGGTCAAGACGAGCCAGAACAGCGAGAACGGGAGAAATACTTTCCAGCCCAGCCGCATGAGCTGATCGTAACGGAAGCGCGGCAGGGTTGCGCGCACCCACAGGAAACAGAAGAGAACGAAGGCGATCTTTGCGGCAAACCACGCCACCGACCAAACATGGGCCCAGAAGCCGGTAAAGGGCGCCCAACCGAAGGGCGCAAGCCACCCCCCGAGAAAGAGAATGCTGGTCATCGCGCTCATCAAGATCATGTTGGCGTATTCGCCGAGATAGAAGAGCGCGAAAGTCATCGAGGAATATTCGACGAAGAAGCCCGCCACCAGCTCCGATTCGCCTTCCGGCAGGTCGAAGGGCGACCGATTGGTCTCGGCGAGCCCCGAGACGAAGAACACGACGAACATCGGCAAGAGCGGGATGCAGAACCACACATTTCGCTGCGCCTCTACCACCGCCGAGAGGTTCAAGGAGCCGACGCAAAGCAGCACGCTGACGAGGACGAAGCCGATCGAGACCTCGTAGGAGACCATCTGCGCTGCCGAGCGCAACGCGCCGAGGAAGGCGTATTTCGAATTCGACGACCAGCCGGCCATGATGATGCCGTAGACGCCCAAGGAGCTGATCGCGAAAAGATAGAGAATCCCGACATTGATGTCGGCGATCACCATGCCTTCATCGAAGGGGATGACGGCCCAGGCGACAAAGCTCAAGGTGAAGGTCAGGATCGGTGCCGCGATGAAGACGCCGCGATTAGCGCCGGTCGGGATCACCGTCTCCTTCATCAGGAGCTTCAGCCCGTCGGCGAGCGGCTGGAAGAGCCCGAAGGGACCGACGACGTTGGGGCCCTTCCGCAGCTGCGCCGCGGCGAGGACCTTGCGCTCGGCATAGGTGAGATACGCAACCGCCAAGAGCAGCGGCACGACGATCGCGAGGATCTCGGCGATCAGCAGCGCGGTCGGCAGACCGTAGCTCGTCCAGAGATCAGCCATGGGTGCCCGTCTGCAGCTGGAAATCCTGCGCCTTTACCGCCGCGCAGTCGGCCATGATCGACGAGGCGCGGCTGATCACATCGGTGCGATAGAAATCGGCGATCGGGTAGCTAAAGGGCGCGGGATCGATCGTCCCGGCGGTGCCGAAACTTCCCCACGAAGCGTGCGGCACCGCATCCCGCTCGGCAAAGCTCGGATAGGCGCGGACGAGATGCGCGCGCAGCGCCGGCAGCGAATCATAAGGCAGAGCCTTGCCCAAGGCGCCCGAGAGGGCGCGCAAGATCGCCCAATCCTCACGCGCGTCGCCCGGCGGAAACACCGCGCGCCGCGCGAGTTGAACGCGGCCCTCGGTGTTGACATAGGTTGCGTCCTTCTCGGTGTAAGCAGCGCCCGGAAGCACGACATCGGCCCGTGCGGCCCCCTTATCGCCATGATGGCCCTGATAGACGACGAAGGCCGAGCCCAGGCGCTTCATATCGATCTCGTCGGCGCCGAGGAGGTAGACGACATCGATCTCGCCTTTCTCGCAGCCCGCGAGAATGCCGGCGACATCGCGCCCGCCGGCGCCCGGCACGAAGCCGAGATCGAGGCCGCCGACGCGCGCGGCGGCGAGATGCAGCACGTTGAACCCGTTCCAGCCGTCGTGCACGAGGCCGGCGCTCTCGGCGAGCACGCGCGCGGCGGCGAGGATCGCCGCGCCGTCGCGGCGCCGCAGCGCGCCTTGGCCCAGAATGAGCATTGGGTTCTTGGCGTCTTTCAAGAATTCTTGGCCGCGCGCCACAAGATCGGCAGGCCCCGTGCCAAGGACCGTGACCGGATAAGTCAGGTCGAGCGGCGGGCCGAAGGCGCCGACGCGGAAGCCGCCCTGCAGCATGCGCTTGCGGAGCCGCGCATTGATGATCGCCGCCTCGACGCGCGGATTGGTGCCGATGAGCACGCAGGCATCCGCCTGCTCGATGCCGGCGATGGCGGTGTTGAAGAGATAGCCGGCGCGGCAGGAAGGATCGAGCGCTGCACCGTCCTGACGACAGTCGAGATGGGGTGAGCCCAATCCCGTCATCAGCTCCTTCAGTGCCAACATCGCCTCGACATCGGCGAGATCGCCCGCGATCGCGGCGATGCGATTGCCGGCGGCGTTGCGCAGCTTCTCGGCGATCGCCGCGAAGGCCTCTTGCCACGACGCCTCGACGAGCCTGCCGTTGCGGCGGATATAGGGCCGATCGAGACGGCGCTTGATCAAGCCGTCAAAGGCAAAGCGTGTCTTGTCGGAGATCCATTCCTCGTTCACCTCCTCATGGAGGCGCGGCAGAATGCGCAGCACGGCGGGCCCGCGCGCATCGACGCGGATGTTGGAGCCGACGGCGTCGAGCACGTCGATCGATTCGGTCTTGCGCAGCTCCCAGGGCCGCGCCGTGAAAGCGAGCGGCTTTGCCGTCAGCGCGCCCACCGGGCAGAGATCGATGATATTGGCCGAGAGCTCCGACTCGAGCGCTTTGCCGATGAAGGTGTCGATCTCCATGTTCTCGCCGCGGCCGATGCCGCCCAGATCGGCGACCCCCGCGACATCGCCGATAAAGCGGATGCAGCGCGTGCAATGGATGCAGCGATTCATGCTGGTCGCGACCAGCGGCCCGAAAGCCTTGTCCTTGACCGCGCGGTTGTTTTCCTCATAGCGCCCGCGATCGAAGCCATAAGCCATGGCTTGATCCTGCAGATCGCATTCGCCGCCCTGGTCGCAAATGGGGCAATCGAGCGGGTGATTGATGAGCAGGAACTCCATCACCCCTTTGCGCGCTTTTTTCGCCTTCTCGCTGTCGGTGAAGATCACCATGCCGTCGGCGGCGGGCTGGGCGCAGGAAGCGATCGGCTTCGGCGCCTTCTCTTGCTCGACGAGGCACATGCGGCAATTGCCGGCGATCGCAAGACGCTCGTGGTAGCAGAAATGCGGCACTTCGATGCCGGCCTGCTGGCAGGCCTGGAACACCGTCGCGCCGGCCGCGACTTCAACCGCGATTCCATTGATCGTGAGCTTTGGCATTCTTCAGCTACTCCGCAGCCTGCGCGCTCGGCGCGCGCTGCTTGTACTCGTCGATGCGGCGCTCGAGCTCGGGCCGGAAATGCCGGATCAGCCCTTGCACCGGCCATGCCGCGGCATCGCCCAAGGCGCAGATCGTGTGGCCTTCGATCTGATATGTGACCTCGAGCAGCATGTCGATCTCCTCGACCGTGGCGTTGCCTTTGACAAGCCGCTCCATCACGCGCCAGAGCCAGCCCGTGCCCTCGCGGCAGGGCGTGCACTGGCCGCAGCTCTCATGCTTGTAGAATTGCGAGAGCCGCGCGATCGCCTTGACGACATCGGTCGATTTATCCATCACGATCACGGCGGCGGTGCCGAGGCCGCTCTTCACCTCGCGCAGCGCGTCGAAATCCATCAGCACCGTGTCGCAGATCGATTTCGGAATGAGCGGGACCGAGGCGCCGCCCGGGATGATCGCGAGGAGATTGTCCCAGCCGCCGCGCACGCCGCCGGCATGACGCTCGATCAGCTCGCGGAGCGGAATGCCCATCGCCTCTTCGACATTGCAAGGCTTCTCGACATGGCCCGAGATGCAGAAGACCTTGGTGCCCTCGTTCTTCGGCCGGCCGATGCCCGCAAACCACGCCGCGCCGCGGCGCAGGATCGTCGGCGCAACGGCGATGCTCTCGACATTGTTGACGGTAGTGGGGCAGCCATAGAGGCCGACGCCCGCCGGAAAAGGCGGCTTCAACCGCGGCTGGCCCTTGCGGCCCTCCAAGGATTCGAGCAGCGCCATCTCCTCGCCGCAGATATAGGCGCCGGCGCCGCGATGGAGATAGATCTCATAATCATAGCCTGAGCCGCAGGCATTCTTGCCGATGAGGCCGGCTTCATAGGCTTCGTCGATCGCGGCCTGAAGATGAAGCGCCTCGTTGTAGAATTCGCCGCGGATATAGATGTAGCAGGCGGTCGCGCCCATGCCGACGCCGGCGAGGAGACAGCCCTCGACGAGCTTGTGCGGATCGTGGCGGATGATATCGCGATCCTTGCAGGTGCCAGGCTCGCTCTCATCGGCATTGACGACGAGATAGCGCGGCCGGTCGCTGGTCTTCGGCATGAAGGACCATTTGAGCCCAGTCGGGAAACCGGCGCCGCCGCGGCCGCGCAGACCCGACGCCTTCACCTCATTGACGATCCAATCGCGTCCCTTGAGGATCAGCTCCTTGGTGCCGTCCCAATCCCCGCGCGCACGAGCGCCCGGCAGCCGCCAATCGTGCAGGCCGTAGAGATTCGTGAAGATGCGATCCTTATCGGCAAGCATCATTTGATCTCCAGAAGCGTCGTCGGCCCACCTTCGGGCGCCGAGGCCTGGCGACCCTTGGCCGAGCCCTTGGGTGGCTTCTCGCCGCGCGAGAGCGCATCGATCAGCTTCTCGGTCGAGGCCGCGTCGAGATCCTCGTAGAAATCGCCGTTGTTCACTTGGATGATCGGCGCGTTGACGCAGGCGCCGAGGCATTCGACCTCGAACAGGGTGAATTTCTTGTCCGGCGTCGTCTCGCCGATGCCGATGCCGAGCTTCTTCTTGCAGGCGGCGACGACCGCATCCGATCCCCTGAGCCAGCACGGCGTCGTCGTGCAAATCTGCAGGAAATAGCGGCCGACCGGCCGCAAGTTGAACATCGTATAGAAGCTCGCGACCTCGTAGACGCGGATGCGCGGCATGCCCAAGAGATCGGCGATGTGATCCATCGCGGCCCGCGGCACCCAATTGTCGTGCTGCTCCTGCGCGAGATAGAGCAGCCACAACACCGCGCTCGCCTGCCGGCCGGGCGGGTACTTCGCCATATAGGCCTTCGCCTTTTCGAGATTCTCGGGCGTGAAGGAAAAGCTCTCCGGCTGCTCGAAGGGTGCGTTGTTATTGACTTCGCTCATCGATCGATCTCGCCGAAAACGATGTCCATCGAGCCGATGATGGCGACGACATCGGCCAGCATGTGGCCGCGCGACATGAAATCGAGTCCCTGCAGGAAAGCAAAGCCCGGCGCGCGGATCTTGCAGCGATAGGGCCGGTTGCTGCCATCGGCAACGAGATAGACGCCGAACTCGCCCTTGGGCGCCTCGACCGCGGTGTAGGTCTCGCCCGGCGGCACGTGGTAGCCCTCGGTGTAGAGCTTGAAGTGATGGATGAGGGCCTCCATCGAGGATTTCATCTCGCTGCGTGGCGGCGGCATCACCTTGCGATCGTTGACGCGGACCGGCCCGTCCGGCATGCGATCGAGCGCCTGCTTCATGATGCGCAGCGACTGCCGCATCTCTTCCATGCGCACGAGATAGCGGTCCCAGCAATCGCCGTTCTTGCCGATGGGAATGTCGAAATCCATCGTCTCGTAGCCGTCATAGGGCTGCGCCTTGCGCAAGTCCCAAGGGATGCCGGAGCCGCGCAGCATCGGGCCGGAAAAGCCCCAATCCTGCGCCTCTTGCGCGCTGACGACGCCGATATTGACCGTGCGCTGCTTGAAGATACGGTTCTCGGTCAAGAGGTGCTCGAGATCGTCGATCCGCGCCGGGAACTGCTCGATGAAACCGTAGATGTCGTCGATGAGGCCCGCCGGCAGGTCCTGCTGCACGCCGCCGGGGCGAAAGTAGGCGGAATGGAGCCGCGCGCCCGAGACGCGCTCATAGAACTCCATCAACTTCTCGCGCTCCTCGAAACCCCAGAGCAGCGGCGTAATCGCGCCGACATCGAGCGCAAAGGTGGTGAGGTTGAGGAGATGATTGAGAATGCGCGTGATCTCGGCGAAAAGAATGCGGATCATCTGCGCGCGCGGCGGCGGCGCTATCCCGAGGAGCTTCTCGACCGCCAGCGCATAGGCATGCTCCTGGCACATCGGCGAGACATAGTCGAGCCGATCGAAATAGGGCACGGCCTGCAGATAGGTCTTGTATTCGATGAGCTTCTCGGTGCCGCGATGAAGGAGCCCGATATGCGGATCGGCGCGCTCGACCACCTCGCCATCCATCTCGAGCACGAGGCGCAGCACGCCGTGCGCCGCGGGGTGCTGCGGGCCGAAATTCATCGTGAAGCTCTTGATCAGAGCTTCGGCGGTCGAAGCCGCTCCAGCGGGTTGCGCGATGGGTGCGCCGTCGGCGCTCATTTGCGATCCCCGTTGGTAGCCTTTTCATCGCCGGGGAGAATGTGGCTCATCCCCTCCCAGGGCGACATGAAGTCGAAGCTGCGGAATTCCTGCTTTAGCTTCACCGGCTCGTAGACGACGCGCTTTTGCGCCTCGTCGTAGCGCAGCTCGACATACCCGGTGAGCGGAAAGTCCTTGCGCAGCGGATGACCCTCGAAACCGTAATCGGTGAGGATGCGGCGCAGGTCGGGATTGTCCGCGAAATAGACGCCGAAGAGGTCCCAGGTCTCGCGCTCGAACCAGCCGGCGGCGCTGAAGAGGCCGGTGACCGACGGCACGGCGCTTTCCTCATCCACCATGGTTTTGACACGAATGCGCCGGTTATGCTTGATACTCAAAAGATTGTAGACGACGTCGAAACGCTCCGGCCGGTCGGGATAATCGGCGCCGCAAATATCGACCAGCACGCTGAAGAGACACTTGGGATCGTCGCGCAGAAAGCCGAGAACCCGCGCCACCGCCTCGCGCTTGACGCCGATCATCAGCTCGCCATGGTGGATCGCCCGGTCGGTCACATCTTGCGGAAAAGCGCCGGCAACGTACTCGCCAAGTTCCTGAAGCGGTTCGGTCATTGCGATCCTAACGGGCGAAGACGCGCTGGCCCTTGATCTTTCTCTGCAGTTGGAGAATGCCGTAGAGCAGCGCCTCGGCGGTAGGCGGACAGCCCGGCACGTAGACGTCCACGGGCACGATTCGATCGCAACCGCGCACCACCGAGTATGAGTAATGGTAATAGCCGCCGCCATTGGCGCAGGAGCCCATCGAGATGACCCAACGCGGCTCGGCCATCTGATCGTAGACCTTGCGCAAGGCCGGCGCCATTTTGTTGCAGAGCGTGCCGGCGACGATCATGACGTCGGATTGCCGCGGGCTCGGACGGAAAACGACGCCGAAACGGTCGAGATCATAGCGGCTGGCGGCGCTGTGCATCATCTCGACGGCACAGCAGGCCAGCCCGAAGGTCATCGGCCATAGCGAACCGCTGCGTGCCCAATTCACGAGCTTGTCGAGTTGGGTGACGACAAAGCCCTTATCGTGAATCTCCTCGCCCATTTGCCGCAACAAGAGCTCCTGCGGCGGGGCTTCTACTCCCATTCCAACGCTCCCTTCTTCCACTCGTAAATGAAGCCCACGGTGAGCACGAAGAGGAACGCGATCATCGACCAGAAACCGAACACGCCGATCGTGCCAAGCGCGACCGCCCAGGGGAAAAGGAACGCCACTTCAAGATCGAAGATGATGAAGAGGATGGCGACCAGATAGAAGCGCACGTCGAACTTGCTACGGGCATCGGCGAAGGGCTCGAAACCGCATTCATAGGGCGACAATTTTTCCGTATCCGGACGTTGGCGGGCAACGAGAAACGATGCGGCCACGATCACGATCGCCAAACCGCCCGCAATTCCGAGAAAAATCAAGATGGGCAGATACTCGCGAAGCAAACTGTCCATCGCTGTTGCACCTTTACTTGTACTTGCGCCCCAACGCTGCGAGATGGCGGGAGTGACGGGGCTCGAACCCGCGACCTCCGGCGTGACAGGCCGGCGCTCTAACCAACTGAGCTACACCCCCGCGAGCACGCTCTACGCGGCGGCCTCTCGTACTCCGCACCCTCTGAGGTGTCAAGCATAGGCACCCTGCTTTTCCGCGGCTTTCCAGGAGGTTGCGCCGCGCTCAAGGCGATGCGGCGCGAACCAAAAGCTGGTGGGCGATGAAGGTTTCGAACCTCCGACCCCCTCGGTGTAAACGAGGTGCTCTACCGCTGAGCTAATCGCCCTTTTGGCGGATTCAAGGTGTTATTGAATGGCGTCCTTCAGGCCTTTGCCAGCCCGAAATTTCGGCAGCTTCGATGCCGGGATCTGGATCTTCTCGCCGGTGCGCGGGTTGCGCCCCTCGCTCGCCGCACGATGGGAGACGACGAAGGTGCCGAAGCCCGCAAGGCGAACTTCGGTGCCGCTCTTCAGTGCTGCGGTGATGGCATCGAGCACCGCGTCTACCGCAGTCGCCGCATCGGCCTTCGTCATGTTGGCGGCGGTCGCGACGGCATCAACGAGTTCGTTCCTATTCACCAGCGTTCCCCTTGCTCATTTCTTGGTCGACATGCAAACCGGGCGGGAGTGTAGAGCGCGTTTCTTGGAGGCGTCAATTGGAGCCGGATCGCAGCGACAATTGTCTAGAACTTTTCTTGGCCGCGTTGGCGCAGCGGATCGGGAAAATCTCGATAGAGCGCAAAGACCGCATTGGCAACCAATGAATTGACACCGAAGTGCAATCCCTCGACGGGTTCATCTCGGGCCGCAACCTGATCGAAAGCGCGATCGAGCTGCCCCATGTCGCGGATGAAGATCATGAGATGAAATTCGCCCAAGCCCGGCGCACCGAAACCCAATTTTCGTCGCGTCAGCCGCCAGTCCTCGATCAGACTTTCCGCTTTCAAATGATCGAGATAGGCCGAGACGCGGTCACTGAACTCGACATCCTTTATGCCGGGTTTGAGATCGCACCAAACATGATAGATGTTCATCGATCCCCCTCGCCCGTTTGACGCACGCTTGCGACGGGACCCTCACGCCAGAAGAAACGCCGCCACTTACAATTCATAAGTGACGGCGTTCGATAGGACCGAAATTCGATCAGTGCGTGAGGCCGGGCCGGTCGTCCTCGACATCGCGCGCGATCACCGCTGCCGGACGATCGCTTGGCTCGTTCCATTCGATCGGCGACGGCGCCGAGACCAGCGCATGCTTCAACAACTCATCGACGGAGTTCACCGAGATGATGTTGAGGCCCTTCTTCACGTTGTCCGGAATCTCGGCGAGATCCTTCTCGTTCTCTTTCGGGATCAGCACGGTCGAGAGGCCGCCGCGCAAAGCCGCGAGGAGCTTCTCCTTAAGACCACCGATCGGCAGCACGCGGCCGCGCAAGGTGATCTCGCCTGTCATCGCGATGTCCTTGCGCACCGGTATGCCCGTGAGCACCGAGACGATCGAGGTCACCATCGCCACGCCCGCCGACGGGCCGTCCTTCGGGGTCGCGCCCTCCGGCACGTGGACATGGATGTCCTTGCGGTCGAAGATCGTCGGCGCGATGCCGAAGGCGACGCTGCGCGACTTCACGTAGCTCTCCGCCGCCTGCACCGATTCTTTCATGACATCGCCGAGCTTGCCGGTGGCCGTCACCCGGCCCTTGCCGGGGACGGTCACGGCCTCGATCGTCAAAAGCTCGCCGCCCACCTCCGTCCAGGCAAGGCCGGTGGTAACGCCGACGAGATCGGTTTCCTCCACCTCGCCGAAACGGAAGCGTCGCACGCCCGCGTATTTCTCGAGATTCTTGCGCGTGATCGTGATCTTCGGACGATGCTTGATCAGGATGTCCTTGATCGATTTCCGCGCCAGATTGGCGATCTCGCGCTCGAGATTCCGAACACCGGCCTCGCGTGTGTAGTAGCGGATGAGATCGCGCAACGCATCATGCGTGATCGACCACTCGCTGTTCTTGAGGCCATTCGCCTTGATCTGCTTCGGGATCAGATGGCGACGCGCAATCTCGACCTTCTCGTCCTCGGTGTAGCCGGGAATGCGGATCAGCTCCATGCGGTCGAGCAAGGGCTGAGGCATCCTGAGGGTGTTCGCCGTGGTGACGAACATCACGTCCGAGAGGTCGTAATCGACTTCGAGATAGTGATCGTTGAAGGTCGAGTTCTGCTCGGGATCGAGCACCTCCAAGAGCGCCGACGATGGGTCGCCGCGCCAATCCTG
This sequence comes from uncultured Rhizobiaceae bacterium, assembly GCA_964391905.1. Classification (GTDB taxonomy): domain Bacteria; phylum Pseudomonadota; class Alphaproteobacteria; order ATCC43930; family CGMCC-115725; genus CAIKMD01. Next base: position 3,651 of record CAYMNX010000548.1, on the reverse strand, counting down.
GCCGAGCTTGTCGACCTCGTCCAAGAGGAAGAGCGGGTTCGAGGACTTCGCCTTCTTCATCCCTTGGATGATCTTCCCCGGCATCGAGCCGATATAGGTGCGGCGATGGCCGCGGACTTCGGCCTCGTCACGCACGCCGCCCAGCGACATGCGTACGAAATTGCGACCGGTCGCGCGCGCAACCGACTTGCCGAGCGAGGTCTTGCCGACGCCGGGCGGGCCGACAAGGCACAGAATCGGTCCCTTCACCTTCTTCATGCGCTGCTGCACGGCGAGGTATTCGAGAATCCGCTCCTTGACCTTTTCGAGACCGTAATGGTCGTCGTTCAGCACCTTCTCGGCGACCTTCAGATCGCGCTTCACCTTGGTGCGCTGCTGCCACGGAATCGAGAGGAGCCAGTCGAGATAGTTGCGCACGACCGTAGCCTCGGCCGACATCGGGCTCATGGCGCGGAGCTTCTTGAGCTCGGCCTGGGCCTTGTCGCGGGCTTCCTTGCTGACTTTCGTCTTGTTGATGCGTTCCTCGATCTCGGCGAGCTCGTCCTTGCCGTCCTCGCCTTCGCCGAGCTCCTTCTGGATCGCCTTCAGCTGCTCGTTCAGATAGTACTCGCGCTGCGTTTTCTCCATCTGGCGCTTCACGCGGCTGCGGATGCGCTTCTCCACCTGGAGAACACCGATCTCGCTTTCCATGTGGCTGAAGATCTTCTCGAGCCGGCCGGAGACGGTCTCGATCTCCAACAGCTCCTGCTTCTCGGGGATCTTCAGCGCCAGATGCGAGGCGAGCGTATCAGCGAGCTTCGCCGGATCGTCGATCTGATTGATCGAGACCAGCACCTCGGGCGGAATCTTCTTGTTGAGCTTGATGTATTGCTCGAACTGCGCCACCGCGGTGCGCGCCAACGCCTCGATCTCCTGCTGATCGCCGACCTTTTCAGCAATGATCTCGGCATGGGCCTGGAAGAAGGCGTCATTGTCGGCGAAACGCGCGATGCGCGCACGCTGACCGCCCTCGACCAGCACCTTCACAGTGCCGTCCGGAAGCTTCAGCAATTGCAGGACCGTGCCAATCGTGCCGACCGCATAAATATCGGTCGGCGCCGGATCGTCCTGCGCCGCGTTCTTCTGCGTCACCAACAGGATCTGCTTGTCGTCCTTCATCACGTCTTCGAGGGCCCGCACCGATTTCTCGCGGCCGACGAAGAGCGGCACGATCATGTGCGGAAACACGACGATGTCGCGGAGCGGAAGGACGGGATAGAGCGGACCACGGGGAATTTCGAGCATGGCATCCTTATTTGGAAAGACGGGGGCGGAAAGCGCCGGCCCCCGCGGCGACGGCAGATATGCAACCGCGCCGATGAGATGTGCCACTATAAGGTGGCGCTAGCCACGACCCAGATCAAGAGGAAGTGTGTAAACGCTCCCGCCCCTAGTGACTCGGGACGGTCGGACCTCAAGCGCTGGTAGCGCCTGTGTCGCCGCGCCAATCGGTGTTGCGGCGCTCCGAATAAATATAGAGCGGCGTTGCCCGGCCTTCTACCACCTCGCGGTTAATGACCATGCCGGTCACCCCGTCAAGTCCCGGGAGCTCGAACATCGGCTCGAGCAGAATCGCTTCCATGATCGAGCGCAGCCCGCGCGCGCCTGTCTTGCGCGCGATCGCCTTATGCGCGATCGCCCGCATCGCCTCGTCATTGAACTCGAGCCGCACGTCTTCCATCTCGAAGAGCCGCTGATACTGCTTCACCAGCGCATTCTTCGGCTTGGTCAGGATGTCGACCAACGCCGTCTCGTCGAGATCATCGAGGGTCGCGACCACCGGCAAGCGGCCGACGAATTCGGGAATGAGGCCGAATTTCAGCAGATCCTCGGGCTCGAGCTCTTTCAAGACCTCGCCGGTCTTGCGCTCCTCGGGTGCGCGCACCTCGGCACCGAAGCCGATCGAGGTCCCCTGGCGGCGTTGCGAGATGAGCCGCTCGAGCCCGGCAAAGGCGCCGCCGCAGATGAAAAGAATATTGGTGGTGTCGACCTGGAGGAATTCCTGCTGCGGGTGCTTCCGGCCGCCTTGGGGCGGCACCGACGCGACCGTGCCCTCCATGATCTTGAGCAGTGCCTGTTGCACGCCCTCACCCGATACGTCGCGCGTGATCGAGGGGTTGTCGGACTTGCGGCTGATCTTGTCGACCTCGTCGATATAGACGATGCCGCGCTGCGCCCGCTCGACATTGTAATCGGCGGCCTGGAGCAGCTTCAGGATGATGTTCTCGACATCCTCGCCGACATAGCCCGCCTCGGTCAGGGTCGTCGCGTCGGCCATGGTGAAAGGCACGTCGATGATCCGCGCGAGCGTCTGCGCCAAGAGCGTCTTGCCCGAGCCGGTCGGACCGACCAGCAGAATATTCGACTTCGCGAGCTCGACATCGTTGCTCTTGGTGCCGTGAGCGAGCCGCTTGTAATGGTTGTGGACCGCCACCGAGAGCACGCGCTTCGCGTGATCCTGCCCGATGACGTAATCGTCGAGCACCTTGCAGATATCCTTTGGCGTCGGCACACCGTCACGCGACTTGACCAGCGTGGTCTTATGCTCTTCGCGGATGATGTCCATGCAGAGCTCGACGCATTCATCGCAGATGAACACGGTCGGGCCGGCGATGAGCTTGCGCACCTCATGCTGGCTCTTGCCGCAGAATGAGCAGTAAAGAGTGTTCTTCGAATCGCCGCCACTGGCTTTTGTCATAGGCTCTCCGTGACAACCAGACGGAGCTGGTCCTGCTTCGCGCCTTTCCGGCAATCCTCCCCGATCGGGAATTTTGCCGCCGTCGCAGCCGGGTCGTCCGTCAAACCGGCATTATGTACGGTCGCGCACTCAATAACCAGTTAAAGATGAGGTCTTAACCCTCTGCTTGCAACAATCTTATAGTAAATAGGTGGGTTTTGGCTGGGCGCGACATCCTTGCCACACCCGCCGCGCGGGATCAAAGCCGCGTCTTCGTCTCCTCGTCCCGCGCCGGCCGGATCGCCATCACCTCATCGATCAGCCCAAAGCTGCGGGCCTCGTCTGGGGACATAAATTTGTCGCGCTCCACCGCCGCCGTGATGGTGTCGAGCGGCTGGCCGGTGTGTTTGACATAAATTTCATTCAGCCGCTGCCGCAGTTGGAGAATCTCTCGCGCTTGAATCTCGATATCGGTCGCCTGGCCCTGGGCGCCGCCCGAAGGCTGGTGAATCATGATCCGAGAGTTGGGCAGCGACACGCGCTTGCCCTTCGCGCCTGCGGTAAGGAGAAGCGAGCCCATCGACGCCGCCTGGCCGATGCAGACCGTCGCGACATCGGGCCTTATATATTGCATCGTGTCATAGATCGCGAGCCCCGAGGTGACGACCCCGCCGGGCGAGTTGATATAGAAGGCGATGTCCTTGGTGGGATTCTCGCTCTCGAGGAAGAGAAGCTGAGCGCAGATGAGGCTCGCCACCGCGTCGTTAACGGGCCCGACCAGGAAGATGATCCGCTCCTTAAGGAGCCGGGAATAAATATCATAGGCACGCTCGCCCCGATTGGTCTGCTCGACCACCATCGGCACCAGATTGTTCATATAAATGTCGAGCGGGTCACGGTCGCGAATCATGTCATCACCTTCGGTTCAATAGCCC
>CAYMNX010000547.1:0-7389 GCA_964391905.1 uncultured Rhizobiaceae bacterium | reverse complement strand
GATCCCACCATCCAGCTGACGAAATTCGTCTCGACCGATCTCTCGCCCGTCAACTTCTCACGCTCGACCGATCGCTTTCTCGATGCGCTTTTCGTCGGTCAGGCGCTGACGCCGGACCTGCAGGAGCGCGCGAAGATCGTGCGCGGCTTCGAGCGCCACGCGCTGACCGAAGCCTACACCGTGCCGCTCTTGTGGTGGGACCGGATCGTCGCCACCTCCTCGCGCCTCCATGGCTGGAGCATCACGCCGAGCCATTTCATCGGTCAGGATTTGACCGATGTATGGCTCAGTCCTTGAAACGCGCTTGCGCCGTCTCAACCATAGCGCGCACGGCTATGCGGCTGCGATAATCGGCTCGTAACCCGGCTTCTTCGAAGCGCTCTAGAGTTGGATTGCAATCACAATCGACACTCGATAGTCTTTAAGACAAATGCCATCGAGCGATTTCTCCACGAAAGGTCGGGTTGAATGACTTCGGCGAACGCTCCTGCCGTGGCGGGACGCAGCAATCAATTTCAAATTCCGAAGACCATGAAAGCTTGGGTGCTGGGTGCGCCCGAAGAGCTCTCCCTGGTTGAAAAGCCGGTTCCGGAACCCGGCCGCGCCGAAGTTCTCGTCCGCATCGATGCGATCGCGGTCTGCGCAACCGATATCGAGATCATCAAGCACGGCGTTCCCGCTTCTATCGGCGGCGACTTGCCCTTCAACAAGAATTTCACGCCCGGGCACGAGTATATGGGCACGGTCGTCAAGCTCGGCCCGTCCGTCGACGAGTTTCAGGTCGGCGATCGCATTGCCGTCGAGGTGCATGCGGGGTGCGGCCGCTGCCAGCGCTGCCGCGAAGGCATGTACACCTCGTGTCTCAACTACGGCTTTGCGCACAAAGGCCATCGCGCCAACGGCTTCAGCACCGATGGTGGCTTCGCCGAATACGCTGTCAACAACATCAACACCATGGTCCATGTGCCGGACGACATGCCGGACGAGGAAGCGACGTTGATCGTGACCGCGGGAACCGCGATGTACGGCCTCGACGTCATGGGCGGAATCATCGCTGGCGAAGGCGTCGTCGTCATGGGGCCCGGGCCGATCGGCTTGATGGGTGTGGGCGTCGCCAAGGCGCTAGGCGCGCAACCCGTGATCCTCACCGGAACGCGCGATCGTCGGCTCGAGATGGGCAAGCGTCTTGGCGCGGATGCCGTCATCAACGTCACGCAGGAAGATGCGGTCGCCGCCGTGCAACGCCTCACCGGCGGCAAGGGCGTTCAGTATGTCCTCGAGTGCTCGGGCGCGCCCAACGCGCTCAACGAGGCGGCGCGCATGGTCAATCGCGGCGGGCGGATCTGTCTCGCCGCCTTTCCCGCCAATCCGGTTCCGGTCGATCTCGCGTATTTGGTCCGTAACAATATTTACGTGTTCGGCATTCGCGGCGAGGGCAAGAGCGCGACGCATCGCGCCGCCGCCTTGATGGCGCAAAAGCGCTTCGACGCCAAGATGATCCATACTCACACTTTTCCGCTCAGCGAAGTACCCACCGCGATCAAATATGCGCGCGAACGGATCGAAGATGCGATCAAGGTGGTCGTGAAGATGCGTCAGGACTGATAGGGGGAGGATCATGGCACAAGCGCCGGCACGGGGCGGACGCAGCACAGCAGGCTATCTGCCGCTGCTCAAGAAGCTCTACGTTCAAGTTCTGATCGCAATCGCCCTTGGCATCCTCATCGGCGAGTTCTGGCCGAAATTCGGCGTCGATTTGAAGCCGCTCGGCGATGGCTTCATCACCCTCATCCGCTCGGTCGTGCCGGTGATCATCTTTGTGACGGTCGCCGCCGGCATCGCGAAGATGGGCGACATGCGCCGCGTCGGCATCGTCGGCTTGCGCGCGCTCATCTACTTCGAGGTGGTCTCGACCATCGCGCTGCTCGTCGGCCTCGCCGTCGGCAATATTCTGCAGCCTGGCGCCGGGCTGCACATCAATCCCAATTCCTTTGACCCGAACTCTGCCGGCCAGAAAGCCGTCGCGGGCTATGTGACCACCTCCAAATCGATGACGATCGTCGATTTCCTCACGAAGATGATCCCGACCAATTTCGTTGGCGATATCGCCAAGGGCGATATCATGCCCGTCTTGATCATGGCAATGCTGTTCGGCTTCGCGCTCTGCCAGATGGGCGAGCGCGGCCAGCGTATCACCGCGCTGCTCGACGATTTCACCCACGCCGTCTTCGGCGTCGTACGCATCATCATGTATCTGGCGCCGCTCGGCGCGTTCGGCGCAATGGCATTCACGATCGGACGGTTCGGCTTCGGCACGCTCCTTAGTCTCGGTCAGCTCATCGCCGCTGTTTACATCACCTCGATCCTCTTCGTTCTGATCGGCTTCGGCTTGATAGCGCGTCTCTTCAACCTGCGCGTCTGGAAGATCGTGCGCTATTTCAAGGACGAGCTGCTGATCGCCTTCAGCGCAACATCGAGCGACGCGATGATCCCGCGCTCCATCGCAAAGCTCGAGAAGATGGGTTGCTCGGAAGATGTCGTCGGCCTGGTACTGCCGGCCGGCTTCTCTTTCAACACGGACGGAACCGCGATCTACATGACCTTGTCGGTCCTGTTCATCGCCCAGGCCACCGATATCCACCTGAGCCTCGGCCAGCAGCTCTCGATACTCTTCGTCATGCTCTTCACGGCGAAAGGCGCAGCCGGTTTTACAGGGGCAGGGTTCGTTGCGCTCGCCGCCACCTTGCCGGCGGCCGGCGTCATCCCCGTGGGCGGGCTCGCGCTCATTCTCGGCATCGATCGATTCATGGCCGAGATTCGCGCGGTCACCAATCTTTTCAGCAATATCTTCGCCACCGTCGTGGTCGCGAAGTGGATGAATGAGCTGGACGAGGTCCGCGCGGATGCGGTGCTCGACGGCGATGGAGCCTTCGACGAAGCCGAAGACGGCGTCCTCGCGCGCGAAGCAAGCGGCAGCTGATCGTCAACGGCTTGTCCCGACCGCTCGCCGGGCTCGGTGCGCACTGACGCAACGACAATCGATCGCTAGTGGATCTCCCCGGCGCGCTTGATCGCCTCGCGCAGCTTGGCCGGAGAGAAATCGGCGCTGCGGCAGATATCGAGGATCACTTTCTCGCGGCGCGCCACGAGGTCGATGGCCGCCGGCAGCTTCTTCACCGCCTCGGCAGGAATGACGACGGCGCCGTGGTAGTCCGCATGGACCACGTCGTCATGGCCGACCTGCATGCCGAAGACATTCACCGGCTGGCCGAAATCCACCATATGCACATGCGCATGACTCGGCCCGACGCGACCGCCGATCATCTGAAAGTCCCTCGCCCAGGCGGTAAGATCGCGGAACGAGCCGTTGGTCACGCAACCGCGGGCGCCGAGCGCCTTGTGCACGGTCGACTGCACCTCGCCCCAGAACGCGCCATAGCCCGGCCGGTCGTCGATATCTTGCAGCACCACGATCGTCGGCAGATCCGCGTCGGCGACGTAATCGTACCAGGCGAGGCGGTCCGCCACTTTTCCGCGTGGCGGCTCCTTGGCGCGAATCGTGCCGGTGCGCGCGATGCCGATGATCGGCGGCAGCTTGGAATCGACCGCAATCATGGGTTCGACGGTGAATCCGATGGCGCGGCGCTCCGGCATGATGATCTCGAGGCCGTTGCAGATCGTCGGCGTGTCCCATTGCCGCAGCGTATCGATATCCGCCAAAGTAAACAGCCGTTCAGCCATCGCCTTCTCCTCGCATTCTCACGCGTCTAATCTCGCATGTGCGTCATAGGTGAGCAAGTCGAACTGGGGGCGGACCGGCCGCCGTTCGCGCCGGCGGCGAAGCGCGGTCGAGCGGCTAGGCCACAACGTTAACCAATGATGGTTCATCATCTGAGGCAGCGGATTAAGCATAGAAACGCCTGGCGCGAGTCGGTAGATTGCAGTGGTCGGGGGCTTCGCGGTTCGTCTGCTCGCCGCCGCCACGAAGAACCTTGGGAGAATTAGCCGTCGGAGATTGGTTCTGCCGTGTCGTTGGTGCAAGCCGGGTTTGTCGGTTACGTCTGCGCCGCTGCGGCTTATCTCCTGCTCGCGGTGCTTGCCGGGTCTTGGTGGAGAAAAACCTTCACCAACCTGCTCGTGGTGGCCGCGAGCGTCGCGACGGTTCTTTGGGCGGGAATAATCGCCTACCACCTTGGCGGCGGCCATGCGCCTATTTGGGAAGGTGAGCTGCTCGAGATTCTCCGCAGCGCCTTGTGGAACATTTTGCTGCTGAGCACGCTTTACTGGCTTTCGCCGATTCAGCGCTCGGGTTGGGCCGCGTCGATCATCGCTCTCGGTCTCTTCCTCGCAGCCGCATCGCTTATCCTGACCAGCGCGGTCGATAGCGGCCATGCAACGCTCCTGCGCTTTACCATCCTTGCCGGGCATCTCGCTCTATCGCTGCTCGGCATCGCGCTGGTCGAAAATCTGTTTCGCAATTCGCCGCGCTCGCGCTATTGGCGGATCAAATATCTCTGCCTCGGCCTCGGCGCGCTGTTCACCTATGACTTCTTCTTCTACGCCGATGCGCTGCTGTTTCGCCGGTTGAGCATCGACATATTCCTCGCCAAGGGCGCGGTCAATTTTCTCGCCATGCCGCTCCTCGCCATCTACGCCGCGCGCGGACGCGAGGAAGGCCCCGAGATCGCGGTTTCACGGCGCGCGGTCTTGCACTCGGCGACCCTGATGGGCGCGGGTCTTTACCTCATCGCCATGGCGCTCGCCGGCTATTACGTGCAACGTTTCGGCGGTACCTGGAGCAAATTCCTTCAGGTCTTGTTTCTTTTCGGAGCCGCGCTCCTCTTCCTCGCGTCGGTGTTCTCCGCCAGCTTCCGCGCGCATTTGCGCGTGCTCGTCGAAAAGAATCTGTTTCGCTACAAATATGACTATCGCGGCGAATGGCTCCGCTTCATCCGCACGACGTCGGAGCGTCACGGCGACACGGATTTGCGCGGTCGCGTCATCGAGGCTGTCTGCGACATTATGGATAGCCCCGAGGGCGGGCTTTGGCTGGAGCGCGAAGCAGGAAAATACGCTCTTGCCGCATCGCGGAATTTGTCGCGCTGGGCGCTCGATCAAACCCAGGCGACGATCGATGCCGAAACGCCGCTCGCGCGTTTTCTCGAGCGTACCCAGTGGATCATCGAGGTCGAAGAGTTTGCCGCCGCACCTGCCCACTACGACGGCCTGCGCGAATTGCCAGTCTGGCTGCGGTCCATCGATCGGCTTTGGCTGATCGTGCCTCTTATTCGACAAGAGCGCCTCTTCGGCATCATGATGATCGGGCGTCCACGCGCGCATCGCACCCTGACCTGGGAGGATTTCGATCTCTTGAAAATCGTCGGGCGGCAAGCGGCCAGCTACATCGCCGAGGAAGAGACGAGCCAAGCCTTGGCTGAAGCACGTCAGTTCGAAGCCTTCAACAAGCGCTTTGCCTTCGTCGCCCATGACATCAAGAATTTAGCGAGCCAGTTGTCGCTCATCCTCAGCAATGCCGAGCGGCATCGCGGCAATGAGGCGTTTCAGCGTGACGCGAACGAGACACTGCGCCAATCGGTCGACAAGCTCAATCGCATGCTCCGCCAGATCAACGCGCCGCCGTCGCGGGAGACGAAGACCAGCGCGATCGCGCTCGCCCCGTTGCTGAGCGACGTTGTCGCAAAGCGCGGCTCGATGCAGCCGCCGATTTCGCTCGAGGTTCAATTCGACGTGGCGGTCGCGGCGGATGAGGACCGGCTGCGCGCCGTCGTGGAGCATCTCGTGCAGAACGCCGTCGACGCTGTGGGCGTCGAGGGCAATATTCAGGTCCGACTGACGGGCAAGGACAAGATGGCAATTATCGAGATCGAGGACGACGGCCCGGGCATGGCGGTCGAATTCATTCGCGAAAAGCTGTTTCGGCCTTTCGCCACGACCAAAGAATCGGGGTATGGCATCGGCGTCTATGAGAGCCGCGACTATGCGGTGAAACTGGGCGGGCGCCTCGATGTGGTGAGCGAGCCCGGCAAGGGCACCATCATGCGCATGTCGCTGCCGCTCGCCGGATTCGCATGAAACACAGCAGCGCTTAGGACGAGCTATGGCGAAAGGAAAACCCAAGCTCTTGATCATCGAGGACGACAGCGGGCTTCAGCGTCAGCTCGCCTGGACGTTCGAAGATTACGCGGTGCTGTCGGCGGGCGATCGTGATTCGGCGATCGCGCTCGTGACCGCGGAGGATCCGCCGGTCATCACCTTGGACCTCGGCCTGCCGCCCGACGCCGACGGCGCGAGCGAAGGCTTTGCCACGTTGGACCGCATCAAGACCTTGGCGCCGCACGCGAAGGTCATCGTCGTCACGGGGAGCGATGAACGCGGACACGCGCTCAAAGCGATCAGCATGGGGGCCTATGATTTTTATCAGAAGCCGATCGACGCCGATACGATCCGTCTCATCGTCGATCGTGCCTTGAAGCTCCATGCGCTCGAGGCGGAAAATCGCCGATTGCGCCGGCTCGAGGGCCGTTCACCGTTGACGGGACTCGTGACGGCAAGCCCCGCCATGCTGAGCGTCTGCGGCATGGTCGAGAAAGTGGCACCTACGGCCGTCACCGTGTTGCTGCTCGGCGAAAGCGGCACGGGCAAGGAAGTCATCGCCCGGGCATTGCACGAGCTGAGCCCGCGCGGGGCCAAGCCTTTCATCGCCATCAATTGCGCGGCCATTCCCGAGACTCTCCTTGAGAGCGAGCTATTCGGGCACGAGAAAGGCGCCTTTACCGGTGCGCACAAGCAAGTGGTCGGGAAGGTCGAGCTTGCCGATCGCGGAACCCTGTTTCTCGACGAAATCGGCGATATGCCGATGCCGCTGCAGGCGAAGCTCCTCCGCTTCATTCAGCAACGGAGCTTCGAGCGCGTTGGCGGACGCGCGGAAATCACGGTCGATGTAAGGATCGTCTGCGCCACGCATCGCAAGCCCGACGAGCTCATCCGCGCCAATCTCTTTCGCGAGGACTTATACTATCGGCTCAGTGAGATGGTGATCAACATTCCGCCGCTACGCCAGCGCGAGGGCGATGCGGTCTTGCTGGCGCGTCATTTCCTCAATGTCATGGGCCAAGCGAACGGACGCGACTTCCGCGGCTTCGTGCCCGAGGCGCAAGCGGCGATCGCCGCTTATACCTGGCCCGGCAATGTTCGCGAGCTCGAGAACCGGATAAAACGTGCGGTGATCATGGCGGAAGGCGACCATATCGCGGCGCCGGATCTCGACTTGCCCGTGCCGGCGGGCGTTTCGGCGCCGGCGCCGACCACACTGCGCGACGTGCGCGAACGCGCCGCGCGCGACGCCGTCGAGCGCGCTCTCGCGCAGGC
>CAYMNX010000546.1:0-3163 GCA_964391905.1 uncultured Rhizobiaceae bacterium | reverse complement strand
CTTGCGTCTTGCCGCGCCGCCGCGTCCCGGCGAGCGGCCGGATCGCGACATTGCTGTCGCGCAGGCGCACCATGATCTCGGGGCTCGAGCCGACGACGGCGAAATCGCCGTAATCGAGCAGGAACATGAAGGGCGAGGGGTTGAGCCGCCGCAGCGCGCGATAGAGCGCGATCGGCGGCAGCGCGAAGGGCACGCGCAGGCGCATCGAGGGCACGACCTGGAAGATCTCGCCGGCGCGGATGTATTCCTTCGCGGTCTCGACCATGGCGAGGCATTCCGCGCGCGTCATGTTGGCGACCGGCGCCGGCAGCTCCTGGATCGCTTCGTCGGCGGCGCGGCGCTGCGGCAGCTCGCGCTCGAGATCGGCGACGACCGCGGCGAGGCGCTCGCAGGCGCCGTCATAGGCGCTCGGCGCCGATGCATCGCTCGGCCAGATCGGCGTCACCACCGTGATGCTGCCCAGCACATTGTCGAAGATGCAGATGATGGTCGGGCGCACCAGGATGCCGTCGGGAATGCCGAGCGTGTCGGGATTGGCGTCGGGCAGTCTCTCGATGAGGCCGACCGTCGAATAGCCGAGATAGCCGAAAAGCCCCGCCGCCATCGGCGGCAGCGGGGCGGGCGTCTCGACGCGGCACTCGGCGATGAGCGCGCGCAGCGCGGGGAGGGCGCTGCCCTGCTTCGCGAACGCGTCGGCGGCGCCAAGCGCGTTGCGATTGATCTCGGCTTCGTTGCGAAAGCAGCGCCAGACGAGGTCGGGCTTGAAGCCGATGATCGAATAGCGGCCGATGCGCACGCCGCCCTCGACGGAATCGAAGAGAAAGCTCATCGGCTGGCCGGCGGCGAGCTTCAGCATGGCGGAGACGGGCGTTTCGAGATCGGCGACCAGGGAGGTCCAGACGAGCGCCGGCTTGCCCGCGTGATGCAGCCGGGCGAAATCGTCGAAGCTCGGCGAGATTTCCATGACGCGGCCCGCGGCGCCCGAACGCTCAGAACAGCCGGTCGAGATTGGCTTGATTGATCTCGACCGAGAAATGCGTGCGCAGCGCCTGGTCGAAGGCGCCCATGACATCGTTGCGCATTTGATTGGCGATCTCGTCCGAGACCGGCTGCACCGCATTCGCGTCCTTGGCGGGATCGGCCGGCGCAATCGATTTGAGCTGCGCCACGGCGAAATTGTCGCCCGCCGGCGCCGAGACGGCGCCGCCTTCCTTGGTGCCGAAGAGCGCCACGACGAGCGCCGGCGGCACCGCGTCGCTGCCGCCCATGCGCTGTAGCGGCGGCGTCGTGGTGAGGGTCAATTTCCGCGCCGCCGCGACATCCTTGAGGCTCTTCCCGCCATTCACCTCTTGCGTGATCGCAGCGGCGAGCTTCGCCAAGGCTTGCTGCTTCTGATCCGCCTGCCACAGCGAGACGGCGGTGCCATGCGCCTCGGCGAGCGGCTGCACCACCGACGGCGCGACCTTGTCGACATGGAGGAAGAAATAGCCTTCCTCGCCGAGCTCGATCAGCGAGCTCGTCTGATCGGCATCGGTCGCGAAGGCCGTATGCAGGATGTTGTCGCTCGGCGACGGCAGATCGACCTGCTTGCCGTCGGCGCCGTGCCCCTGCGCGTCGATGTTGACGACCTGCTGCGTCTTGAGGCCGAATTTCTGCGCGACCTCGGCGAAGGGCGTTCCCGCCGCGAGCGCGTCGTCGATGTCGTTGGCGGTCTTGGCGATCTGATCGCCGGCCTGATCGCGCGCGATCTCCTGCGCGAGCTTGTCCTTCACCGCGTCGAAAGGCTGCACGGTTTCGGCCTTGATGCCGCTCACGCGCAGGATGTGCCAGCCGAAGCTCGTGTGCACCGGATCGCTCGCCTTGCCTTCGGCGAGGGAGAAGGCGGTTTGCGCGAGCTCGGGCGGCAGATCGTCGCGCTTGACCCAGCCGAGATCGGTCGTGGTGGCGTCGGCATTGGCCGCGTCCTTGGCGACGGCGGCGAAATCCTTGCCGCCATCGAGCGCGGCCTTGGCCGCCTTCGCCTTTTCCTCGTCGGGCAGCAGGAGCTGCTGCACGTTGCGCTCCTCGGGCGTGCGGAACTCGTCCTGCCGCGATTGATATTCCTCTTTGAGCTTGTCGTCGGGGACCTTGATCGTCGCCGCGACATCGTCGACGCGCAAGAGCGCGAGGGTGAAGCTGCGCTGCTCGGGCTTGCGGAACGCGTCCTGATGCGAATCGTGGAAGGCGGCGAGCTGCTCCTCGGTCGGTGCCGGCGGCGCCGGAACATCCCCGGGCGTCAGCGTCACCATATCGGCGGTGCGCTTCTCGGCGCGGGCGCGATAGAGCGTGTCGACCAATATCGACGGCGGCGTCATCCCGGCGAGGATCGCGTTGGTCAGCTGCATGCGCGCCATCGCCTGCCGCATCGAGGTTTCGAATTGCGTCTGCGTCAGCTGATTGGCGGCGAGAAGCTGGGCGTAGCGGTCGCGATCGAAATTGCCCGAAGGCCCCTTGAAGCTCGGATTGTCGTAGATCGCCTGACGCACCGCGTCGTCGCCGATGTCGAGCCCGAGCCGCTTCACCTCGAGATCGATGAGATCGGCGCCGACGATCTGCTGCAACGCGGTGTTGACGATGCCGAGCTGCTTCGCCTGCTCCATGTCGATGTCGTTGCCGAGCACGCTGCGCAGCTGCGCGAGCTGGTCGCGCACCGCCTGGTTGACCTGATCCGCCGTGATCTCCTTGGAGCCGACCTTGGCGATGGTGGTATCGGTGCCCCAATTGCGGAAAATATCGCCGATGCCCCAGAGCGCGAAGGTCGCGGTGAGGAGCCCGAAGAGCAGCTTGACGACGAAGGAATTGGCCCGGGTGCGAATGGCTTGGAGCATGGCGGCGCTTCATGTTTCCGGCGCATGTGGCGCCGCGCGGATGATAGGTGTGGGCCTCCCGCGTCGCAAGGGCCGCGCCCCGCCTTCGCGCGGCGGATTTGTGACGGAGACGTCATGGAAGGCGCGCCGCCGCGGGCGCATGGATTCCGCGCCCTCGCTATGGTAGAGGCAAGATATGAGAAAGCTCGCCGCCGGCAATTGGAAGATGAACGGGCTGAAAGCCGATGGCCTGGCGCTCGCCCGGGATCTGGTCGGCCGTGCCGCGACCGAGCGGCTTGCCTGCGATGTGCTCATCT
>CAYMNX010000545.1:0-4542 GCA_964391905.1 uncultured Rhizobiaceae bacterium | reverse complement strand
GTCGGGACTTACCGCGTCCAGGTGAAGGGCCCCAATACCTGCGCCTCCTATATCTCGAACGGCAAGCAAGGCCGCATCCATCGCGACAAATATCTGAAAGCGGGCAAGCCCTGCCCGGTCGTCATCATCGTCGGCTGCGATCCGATCACCTATCTCGCCGCCGGCTACACCATGCCCGACAGCATGCCGGAATATGAATGGGCCGGCGGGCTGATGGACCGGCCGATGGAGCTCGTCGAGGGCGAGGTGACGAAGCTCCCCTTCCCCGCCCGCGCCGAGATCGTCCTCGAGGGGGAGATCCTCCCGGACGAAACGACGCTCGAAGGCCCGTTCGGCGAATGGCACGGCTATTATGCCGGCGAGGCGAAGGACGAGCCCGTCATCCGCATCAAGCGCATCTATCACCGCAACGATCCGATCCTCACCTGCGCCGCCTCGAACAAGCCGCCGCATTCGCATCTCTTCGAGCGCTGCTTCCTGCGCTCGGCCGCCTTGCTCGACGCGCTCGAGGGCGCCGGCATTCCCGATGTCAGGGGCGCGTGGCTCCATCAGGCCGGCGCCGGGCGCACCTTCTGCGTCGTCTCGGTGAAGCAGCGCTATTTCGGCCATTCGACGCAGGTCGGCCTCGTTGCCTCCCAAGTTGCCTCGGTCGGCTATATCAGCCGCTGGATCGTCGTCGTCGATGACGATGTCGATCCGACCGATATTCACGACGTGATCTGGGCGATGGGCACGCGCTGCGATCCGAAGACGCGCACGACCTTGCTCGATCACTGCTGGTCGTCGCGCCTCGATACGATGGTGTTCGACTACTCGCAGCTCTACAATTCGCGCATGGTCATCGATGCCTGCCGGCCTTACGAGAAGCTCGACACCTTCCCGAAAGTGGCGATGACCTCGCCCGAATTCGCGGCCAAGATCCGCGCCAAATGGCCGGAGCTTTACAAATGAGCGATCCAATCGAGCAAAAGCTGCGCCATCAGGTTGCCGCGGTCTCGCTGCTGCTCAATAGCGAGAACATTCTCGGCTATAGCGGCCATGTCAGCGTGCGCGTGCCGGGGCGCGATGAGTTCCTGATCCAGCCTTTCGACCAGAGCCGCGCCGCGCTCCTCCCCGCGCATCTTCTCGTCTGCGGCATGGACGGCAAGTCGCGCGAGCGCTCGAACAGCGCGCGGCCGCCTTCGGAGGTGTTCATCCATAGCGAGATCTTCCGCGCCCGCCCCGACGTCCAGGCAATCGCGCATTTTCACCATGATCTCACGACCACCTTCTCGCTGGTCGAGGATGTGGCGCTGACACCGATCAAGAATCACGCGGTGCGCTGGGAAAGCGGTATTCCCACCCATGCCGATCCGAGCCATGTCTCGACGCCTGAGCTCGGCCGCTCGCTTGCCGCGACTTTGGGACCGCATCAAGCGGCCTTGATCCGCGCCCACGGCCAAGTCGTGGTGGCGGAGGATCTGCCATCGCTCCTCGTCGATTGCGTCCATTTCGTCGAGAATGCGGAGGCGCTTTATCGCGCCGCGACGCTCGGCAAGGTGAAGCCCCTGACGGCGCAAGAGATGGCATCCTTCCGCGACGATTTCGACCGGCCGCGGCACGTCAAAAAGCTCTGGAGCTATTACGTCGGCAAGGGCAATGCGGCTGGCGTCATTCCCGAAAGCTGGTTGCCGCTCATCGACTGATCACATGTCGCCGCCGCCACCGGTCGGGTCGCGGACATAGATCCAGCCCGGCAGCGGATTGCCGTTGGCGTCGACGAACTTGTCCGAGAGATCGTAAGGCCCGGCGCCCGCCCTCGAAACATAGGCTGGATTGCCGTCGCCGCACGCCATGAGCAACGGCAACAGAAACCCCAAATAGAGGACGCGCGCGATCATGGGTCTTTGTCTTTCTGAAAGGCTTCGCCGCGGAAAACCTATGCTGCATGGCGCGCGGTGAGAAAACACAAATCGGCGAGGACGGCGTGATTGCCTCGCAATTGCCGCGCTCTCGAAGCATTAACGCTATAACAGTCGCTAACACGACAATAATCTCTTTGCCACAATTCCCGCATAGAAGGGTCCTGGACGCAATTGGAGGAGGCGTGCCATGGCCCTCAACCCGACCTGGTCGACGCGATCGTCCCTCAGCATTGGTTGTTTCTACATCGCCTGCTATCTCGGCTTTGGCGCCGCTTGCGCGCTCACCTATCAGTGGGTGGAGTGGCTGCGCACCGGCTACTGGATCACGCCGCAGATGTCGCAAATCCTCGTCGCGATCGGCCGGCAACACCCGCCATCCCTCGGCTGGCCCGCAATCCAGCCGCTGATCGACAGCGCCTGGAGGTTGATCGGCGATTGTCCGATAAGCATCTGCTTCAGCATTGCCGCGGGTGCGGTCGCGCTGCTGGGCATTTCATGGCGCGCGATTTCATCGCGCCGTCTCGCGTTGCGCGACGCGCATTAACGATAAGCTATCGCGTTTTTCCTGAATCTGGCGGTAGCGATGCCATTAAGGCTTTATTAACCATGATCGGGGATCATAGGCATCGACACAGCGATTCCTCCCTCGCTCGTGATCAGTTGACACCTCGGCCGCGCGTTGCGCGGCCTTTTTTTGAGTCCGATCAATCGCGCGTATTCCTATGTCCTTCGCCCGGGCGTTGGATAAGTCGCGCCTGCCGCTCGATCTCGACGAGCCTGCGTTCTGCATCTTCGATGCCGCGCAGGCAAAAGGTAACCGTCTCGAGCCCGCCACCGGCGCTTAAGCGCTCGCGATAGGATGCAATCAGGCGACGAAGGTTCTCGGGAGTCTCGTCCATATTGAAGGAAGACAAAATATCGATGCAAAAATATCCGGGGGGAGCCGGTAACAGGATGAGATTCTTTGTGCGGGAGGCGGCCCGCTGTCAAGAACGGCAAGCGCGACGGGATGCCACGGGGGCCCCGGCGCAGCGTTAGCCGGCATTCTTTGCGTAAGCTTGATCCATATCAGGGCACATCGTCGTTCATTTTTCTATCGTTTGGTGATGAACGAACGAGAGCTGAATGCGCTGATCGCTATTCTGATCAAACGTCACGGTCATGCCGCCGAGGCAATCGCACGCAAGCGCGCGCTCCGCTGCCGGCGCATGTTGGAAGAAGCTTGGGCCGAGATATGGGGCACCGTCGCCGATCGCATCGCGCAGCAGCGGCTAACCGAGAAATAATGCCGCTGGCCGCAATAAAAAGGCCCGGCATTCACCGCGAATGCCGGGCCGTCTTGCAATTGGACCTGCCGCTTAGTCGCGACCGAAGCCGTCATGGCCGCGATCGGACGGGTCATGATCGAACGGATCGTGGTCGAACGGGTCGCGATCGGGCCGGTGATGGTCGAAGGCGAAATCGAAGCCCGGCGAGCGCGGCTCGACATAGGTCGGCAAGGTGACGCGATAGACGAGGAGCAGCGAATCGACATTCGCGCCGGAGGCGTCGGTATAGGGCGAGCCGGCCATGAAGCCCTGCTGCGTGATGAAGTCGTTATCGCTGCCGACGAACAGGAAATAGTCATTGGGCGCCTTGGGATCGTCGACCGGCACGACAGCCATGCTCTCCCATTTCTCATAGAGATCGTTGTTGTTGTTGGGCTCGCCGTTATGAAGACCGAAGCGATTGAGCTGCGTGTTGTCGTTGATGTCGAGGAAGCGTTGGAACGCGACCGGCTTGATCGCGGGGTCGAGCACGCCCTGCGGCGCGATCGGCTTCGACGGCGAATCATAGGCGGTGCCGGCGATATTCGTCGCGCCCCGGATATCGATAAGATCGATGTCGCGATAGGCCGAGGTCGGGCTCGCCAGGGAGAAGCCGGCACCGCTGTCGCGGCAGAGCACCAGGAACTGGTGATCGTTGAGCGCGAAGAGCTCGCTCTGCGCCGCCGTCAGCAGGGTCGGCTTGGTCGTGGTCGGGTCCTGATAGAGTGGCAGCTGGACGACATATTCGCCGACGAGCTTCGGCTCGCGGCCGCGAACATCATAAGCGAGAAGGCGCGTGTTGCGGCGCGTGAGCTTGATCGTGGTCGAGCTCGTTGCGTCGAGATCCTGAATCGCGGCGCTCTGCAGCAAGGCGTAGAGCGTATGGCGGTCCGGGCTCATCGCCAAGCCTTCGAGGCCCTGATTGTTCTGTCGACCGGAGATCGGGTTGCCCGGGCTCGGATTATAGGTGACGCCGATCGGCGGGCTGTTGGCGGAGAAATTCTCGACGATGTTGCCCTGCGCGTCCTTGCGCATCGGGATCAGGGCCTCGGGCGGGCGAATGACGCCGAGCAGCAGCCCGGTCGCGCTATAGTGGTAGATATAGGGGCCGTATTCATCGCTGACCCACATCGTGCCGTCGCCCGGCAGGACGATGCCTTCGTCATCGACGCTGATATGACCATCGGAGCCGACCGGAAGATCGGGGAGATGAAGAAAGCCGGGCCGCACGCCGGTCGGATCGAGGCCCGTGGTGGGCACGGCGCCGCGGAACCAGTCGTCCCGGCCATGATCGCGACCCTTGCCGCTCAAATCGAGCTCGCTCGTTTCAT
>CAYMNX010000544.1:0-5178 GCA_964391905.1 uncultured Rhizobiaceae bacterium | reverse complement strand
GGGCGTCCTCCCTAAAGAACGCACAGCGAATTACTTTTTATAGAGATTGCGACAGAATATAGAATATTCACACAACGCACAACATAAAGCGCAGCGCGCTTTTTCTTGCCTTCTCGAAGTAGTAGAGTTGGAATATAAACACACACCCTTGAGGTCGTGCCATGGTCAGCGAACAAATCTCCGCCCTGGCCGCGATTATGATCCAATCTCATTCCGAGAAAGCCGAGGATATTGCGCGCAAGAGAGCGGCGCGGTGCCAGCGTCAGCTCGAACGCGACTGGGCCGCCACTTGGCTCGCGGTAGCGGATCGTATCGCGAAGCAAAAGAAGGAATTGCCGGCAGAGCCCGCGGCGGTGTCGTGAAGCGCCGCGGGATCATGGCCGACGATCGCTACCTGTAGGGGAAGCTCAAGAAGGCCAGCAGCCACAACAAGCTCGCGATGAATACCAAGGCGGCCGTGCCGCTGCTCGGGCTTCCGATCGCTCGATAGAGAGATGACCCCGATCTGCGCTGCGATGCCCTCATGATCTCGCCTCCCGAAAATATGCGGCAGAGAGTCCCTCGACTGGCAGTCATCACGATAAAGGATGTCAGCGCGGCGGCAAAATCACTTTCGCGACAACGCCCGATCGGCTGTCGATGATCTCGATCTTCGCGAAGCCATAAGGAAAGAGCATCGCCGCGGTTCTCACCGCATCGGCGACGCTCGGATGACCGACCGAGAACAGGCGACCATCGGCGCGGATCTCGAAAAAAGTTTTGTCCGGGGCGAGCATGATACCGATGCCACGCGCCTCGCATGTTCGCTTGATGGCTTTTCTCGGGCTTATCGAGGATTCTTTGCGGGGCACGCAACGAGGGAATTATCGCCGTCCCGTTGTCTCTCGCACGCAGGCCCCCGCTCTCTCGGTCACGGTTGCGCCGCCTTGCCCGCGCCCGATTCCGCCGGGCGAAGAACGAGCAGCAGCAGCGAGCGCGCCGTCACCTCATAACCATGTCCGAAGGCGAAGCTGACGGCGTCGTCCGGATTCTCCTCCGGCAGATTCGTGTCGACGACGCGGATCCAGTCGCGCCCTTCCGTCACCGGCGGCAAGGTGAAGACGACGACATCGTCATGAGCATTGAGCACCAGGAGCAAGGTGGTCTCGCTGCCGCGCCGACGAATGCCGGTCGGCTGCGCCCGCCCGTCCATCAACATGCCGAAGCAGCGCGCGTTGCCGTCCTGCCATTCTTCCGCCGTCATCTCGGAACCGGACGCGCTGATCCAGGTGACGTCCTCGACGTCGAGCGTCTCGTTGTATTCGCCGGTGAGGAAGCGGCCATGGCGCAGGATCGGATAGCGCTGGCGCAGCGCCGTCAGCCGCTGCACGAAGCGCGTCAGCAATCGCCCTCGTTCGGCGATGTTCCAGTCGAGCCAGCTGATCTCGTTGTCCTGGCAATAGGCATTGTTGTTGCCCTGTTGCGTGCGCGCGAATTCATCGCCGGCCAAGAGCATCGGCGTGCCCTGCGATAAGAGCAAGGTCGCGAGGATGTTGCGCATCTGGCGCTCGCGCAAGGCATTGATCCCCGCATCCTCGGTCGGCCCCTCCGCGCCGCAATTCCAAGACCGGTTGTCGGCGCTGCCGTCCTTGTTGTCTTCGCCATTCGCCTCATTGTGCTTGTCGTTGTAGGTGACGAGATCGTTAAGGGTAAAGCCGTCATGCGCGGTGACGAAATTGACGCTTGCCCAAGGCTTGCGCCCGGCGCGATTGAAGCAATCGCCGGAAGCGGTCAGCCGCGACGCCAGCGTGCTGGGCGGTGCCGCGCCGCGCCAGAAATCGCGCACCGTGTCGCGGAACTTGTCGTTCCACTCCGCCCATCCCGGCGGAAAGCCGCCGACCTGATAGCCGCCCGGCCCGCAATCCCAAGGCTCGGCGATCAACTTCACGGCGTCGAGCACGGGATCCTGACAGCAGGCTTTCAGGAATCCGCTCTGATAGTCGAAGCCGTTCAGCTCGCGGGCGAGAATCGTGCCGAGATCGAAACGGAAACCGTCGACATGTGTCTCGGACGCCCAATAGCGCAGGCTGTCGGTGACCATCTGGATCACGCGCATATGGCTGAGGTTGAGCGTATTCCCCGTGCCGGTGTCGTTGATGTAGTAGCGCCTCTGATCGGGCAGCAGCCGATAATAAGAGGCGTTGTCGATGCCGCGAAACGAGAGGGTGGGGCCGCGCTCGTTGCCCTCGGCCGTGTGGTTGTAGACGACGTCGAGGATGACCTCGAGGCCCGCCTCGTGGAAGCTCGCCACCATCTCCTTGAACTCGCGCAGCGTCTGTTCGCGCTGATGCGCGTAGCGCGGATCGGGCGCGAAGAAGCCGATGGTGTTGTAGCCCCAATAATTCGTCAGCCCGCGCTCGAGCAGATGACTGTCGGCGATGAAGCTATGAATCGGCAACAGCTCGACCGAGGTGACGCCGAGCGATTTGATGTAATCGACAACGGGCTTCGCGCCCAACGCCTTGTAGGTGCCGCGATGCGCCTCCGGCACGTCCGGGTGCCGCTTCGTGAAGCCGCGGACATGCGTCTCATAGACGATCGTCCGTCCCCAGGGGATGTAACAGCCGCGCGGCTCGCCCTTCCAGTTGAAGTTGGGATCGACGACGACGCATTTGGGCACGAAGGGGGCGCTGTCGCGCTCGTCGAAAGTCGTATCGTCTCCCGATTCCATCTTGTACCCGAACACCGCCGGATCCCAGGTTAGGTCCCCTACATGGCCGCGCGCATAGGGATCGAGCAGCAGCTTGTTTGGGTTGAAGCGATGCCCCTGCTCGGGCTCGTAGGGGCCGTGCACGCGATAGCCATAGCGCGTTCCCGGGCCGACGCCGCGCAGATAGCCGTGCCAGACCTCGTTGGTATATTCCGGCAAATCGATCCGCGCGGTCTCGCGCGTACCGGCCTCGTCGAAGAGACAGAGATCGACGCGCGTGGCATTGGCCGAGAACAGCGCGAAGTTGACGCCTTCGCCATCCCAGGTCGCACCGAGCGGACGCGGCAGGCCTTCGCTGATTTGCCAAGCCTCAGCCTCAGCCATGGGTGGATCTCCTCAAGCGGTGAGTCACGGGCGATCAGCCAGGCATGCTCGGACGGCGCCGAACGCGGCGGCAGATCTTTTCTTTCGCTTTACCCGAGATCAACCCCGGCCAGCGCGATAACGTTCCGCGCCCCCGTCTTGCGGCGGCGCAAAGGTGCCTCGCTCCGCGCGATCGCGGAAGATCGACAAGCTCAGCGCCGATCAGCTCCGCCCGATCGGGCTTGCCTTGGGGCACTGTGCTGGATCGCTTCGTCGGTCCTCAGCCTGTCGAAGGGGCTCCTCGCGATGACGCCTCTATCATCGATCCATGATTCCGGATATGAGAGAAATACCGGTGCCGCGGTCGGATTTTGCCGATTGCGCCGGCTGCAGCTTTCTCGTAATCAATCGGTCCGCAGCTCGACTCTGCGCGTCCGCACCGGCACGGTTAACGCAAAACCATCCCCGTGAGATCGCAACGCACTCTTGGCCTTGGGCGACGCGACAGCTCGGCATCGGCGCCATCGCGACATACGAAGCCGGCGATCCTGTTCTTCGGCCTGATTGCGACCGTCATCCCCTTCGCGCTCGGCGTCGCGAGCATCCTCAACCACTTCTATCGCCAGGGCGCCTATCTCCTCGATTCGGGACTCCTCGCCTATCTGATGGCGCAGCCCGATCCGAGCCTGCCGTTGCCGCGGTCGCTCGGCGGCGGAAGTTTCTACGCCATTCATGTAGTGCCGATCTTCTCGATCCTTGGCCAGCTCGCGCGCCTGGTGCCGCTGACCCCGCCGCAATTCTTCGCCGCCTTCATCGGCCTCTGCCAGGCGCTTCTTGCCGGCGGCGTGTTCTGGGCGCTCGTCGGGCCGATCGGATTGCGCCGCGTCAGCGGCATCGCCTTCGCGGCGCTCCTCGCCATCGCTTTCGCCAATAGCGGTCTTGCGATCGCGATCCTGCGCTATCCGCATTTCGAGATTCTGATCGTCGCCGCCGCGATCCTGCTGCTCGTCGCGCTTCACGAAGGACGCATCGCCCTCGCCGTCCTCTTCCTCGCGCTGGCCCTCGTCACGCGCGAAGACGCCGGCTTTCATGTCGCGCTGCTCCTCGCCGCGATCCTTGCAACGCAGCGCCGAATGGGCGTCGTTACCAAGACCGATCGACCGATGCTTGTCCTTTTGGCACTCGCCTTTCTCTACAGCGCCATCGCCTTCGCCGCGCAGCATTGGGCGTTTCCGGATCGATCCTCGTTCACGCGAATCTATGTCGGAAATCCGGCCTTCGCCCACGTCACGCCGTCTTTGATCGTGGAGCGCCTGGTCGGTTGGGCAATCTTTCGCACCTATGCGATCCTGCCGGGCGCGGTCGCGCTGGGTTGGGCAATCCTGCGGCGAAATCCTCTACTGGTCGCGGGGTATGTCTCGAGCGGGCCGTGGCTCGTCATCCATCTCCTCGCGGTCAGCGAGCTGGCGGGAACGCTTTCGAGCTACTACGCCTTTCCGCTCCTCATCGCGAGCTTCTGGCCGGTGCTCGGCGTTCTCGGGGGATCGCGGATCGTCGGGCCCTTGAAACAGCGCGAGGCTGCACTCGGCTTTGGCCTCATGATCGCCGCTTCCTTCACCGCGCTGTCGGTTCAGCAAAACCCGAACGGCGTCGGTCTTGCCGACATGTTCGCGCCGCCGCCCAGCCTCGCTTCGGCGCGCGCCGTCGCCGAGGCCGTGACGACGCTCGCCGGAGCGCAGCAAGAGCTCGGCGCTCTTTTCGTCGATGGCGGTATTGCTTCGCTCGCGCCCGATGCTTTCGCCGGTTCAGCGGTCTTCTGGACCGGCGCAAAATTCACGCCCGATACGATCGTCTATTTTTCCTCAGGCTTTAAAGCCGACGCGGCACGCCAACATGCGGCGCGGGCCGGGCTCTCCGTTCAATATCGGATTCGCGGCACGCCGATCCGCGTCGCGACCGATCGCGATCTCGACCAAATCCCCGATTTGGCGCCGCTGCTGCAGCGCATACCGCAAGGCGATACATCGAACCGGTAGGGGAGACGCGGCCTCGGCGCGTCAAAGCGATGCCGCTTGTGCGGCCGTCGCGGCGGCACCCGTCGGCACGAGCAGCGGCAGCTCCTCCGC
>CAYMNX010000543.1:0-2131 GCA_964391905.1 uncultured Rhizobiaceae bacterium | reverse complement strand
GAAATGGGCTTCGTCAAGGGCGTGCCGCAGGAAGTGGCGGTGGCGAACCTGAATCCGGTCTTCCAGGCCCAGCGTTTCTGGGAGGCGCATGATTTCATCATCAAGGCGATGACGAGCCATGACGCGCCCTTCAATTGGGAGAGCGAGAATTTCCATTATCGCCAGGTCAATATCTGGCCGCGCCCGATGCAGCAGCCGCATCCGCCGATCTGGAGCACGACCGGCAGCAAGCACAACGCGCAGCAACTGGGCCGCCGCGGCTATGTGATGGCGACGCTCGGCACGGGCTATGCGACGCGCGCGCTCTATGATGCCTATCGCGAGAGCTATCGCGCGACGGGACGCGGCGAGCCGCCGCCCGATCGCTTCGCCTATTTGGGGCTGATGGCGGTCGGCGAGACCGAGGCCGAGGCGCGGCGCCGCGGCGAGATGGTCGCGTCCTATCTGCGCAGCCTGCCGCGCACGCCGGCGCCCTTCCGCAATCCGCCGGGCTATATCCCGGTCGATGCCGCGGTGCAGCTGATGAAGGGCAAGACGCCCGAGCGCAGCTTCACGAAGGACGGTCGCGCCATCAACATGATGACGGCGAGCGTGCAGGAGCTGATCGATGCCGGGATCCTGTTCTGCGGCACGCCCGATCAGGTCTATGACCAGATCACCGATTTCGCCGAATGCTGCGGCGGGATGGGCAATCTCCTCTCGATGGGCCATGCCGGCCCGATGCCGCATGAGGAGGTGGTCGGCAATCTGACGCTCTTTGCGAAGGAAGTGCTGCCGCGGCTCAAGGAATATCGCCAGCCGAACGAGACCGCCGCGGCGGCCGAATAGGAGCAGCACCACGGGCATGAAGCCGCGCCTTACCTTGCGCATCGATTTGGGGCCGGGCCAGTCGATCGGTCCCGGAAAGATGCGCCTCCTCGAAGCCTTGGCGGAAACCGGATCGATTAGCAGCGCGGGCCGCGCCCTCGGCATGTCCTATCGCCGCGCCTGGATGCTGATTGAGCAGATGAATCAGGGCTTCCGTCGCAAGGTCGTGACGACGCAACTCGGCGGGACGCATGGCGGCGGCGCGCAGCTGACCTCCTTTGGGCAGGACTTGCTGAAGCGCTACCGCGCGATCGAGGTGAAGGCCGAGAGCGGCGCCAAGGCGCATCTCGCTTTCCTTGCCCGCGCGACAAAGCCCGGCAAAGCGGCCCCCGCCAAGCGCACGCGACTGAGCAAGTAGCGAAAGCCGCCAATCCATCCTGCGTCCCTCGAGGGCCGCAGGATGGACTTTTCAGTCTCGATCGCCTGTCGTTGCTTCGCTCGCAACGACCGTTCGGGAGAGTGCGAATAGCCCCTATTTCAGCACCGTGAAGCCCTGCTTCTCGAAGAAGGGCTTGGCGGCGTCGGAATGGAGGAAGGCGAGGAACTTCTTCGCGTCGGGATTCTTGCTCTGTGCCGTCAGCGCGATCGGATAGATGATCGGCGGATAGGTGTCGGGCGGGAAGGCGCCGGCGATCTTGACACCCTTATCGGCGGCCGCATCGGTCTGATAGACGATGCCGAGCGGCGCTTCCTTGCGCGAGACGAAGAGGAGCGCGGCGCGCACATCCTCGGCGCGCGCGACCTTGCCCGCGACCGCGCTCCAGACGCCGAGCTTTTCGAGCGCGGCCTTGCCGTATTTGCCGGCCGGCACGGCATCGGGGTCGGCCATCGCCAAATGGCGGTCGCCCAAGAGCTTGGCGAGCGGAAAGCCGGGCTTGATGTCGATCGTCTGGGTGCTGTCGGCGGGCTCGACCATGACCAGCACATTGCCGAGGAGATTCGCGCGCGTGCCGGTATCAATCATGCCGTGCTGCTGCACGTCGTTCATCCAATCGAGATCGGCCGAGATGAAAATGTCGGCGGGCGCGCCGTTCTCGATCTGTTTCGCGAGCGCCGAGCTTGCGGCATAGGAGACATTGACCTTGCCGCCGCCATGCTGGGCATAGCCTGCGACCGCATCGTCGAGCGCATTCTTGAGGCTCGCTGCGGCGAAGACGAGGATGTCGTCGGCGCGCGCCATGCCGGGGAATCCCAGAACGGCGGCCGCGAGAAGCAGCGAAAGAACGGCGGAACGAAGGCGAAAACGAGGCGGCATCGAAGGATC
>CAYMNX010000542.1:0-9766 GCA_964391905.1 uncultured Rhizobiaceae bacterium | reverse complement strand
GGTTGGCGAGGCGCGGCTCGAGCTCGGCTTTCCGCTCGACAAGAAGCTCGACTTCGCCAAGCCCCTGCTCGGCGATCGGCGCGCCGGCGCCGCGACGTTGCACAACGGCAATTCCTGGTGCCGCCGCGTCGACGATATGTTTCGCCTCCATGGCGGCGAGCCCGGCTCGGCCGGAACGATCCTGCGCTGGACGGGCGTCTATGTACCGGGCACATCGCGGCTCAGCGCGACGCTTGAATGTCCGGTCGAGGATTCGCTGCGCGTCGAGTTAACGGCGACCGTCTGCGCCGCCAATGGCGCGCGGCTCGGGGCGTGGCGCGGCAGCGTGGCGCCGTCGGAGCCCGAGGAGATCGATCTCCATTTCACGGCGCCCGAGCCGGGCCCGCTCACAATCGAGGTGATCGTTCACGCCTCGCGCCAGCTGCAATCGGGGGAGCGCGCGGTCATCGATCTCTCGCCTCCCGCGCTTTATCCCGCGACGGCCGCGGAGCCTCTCATCGAGGAAGAGGGCCTCGTCCCGGTCGGGGCATGACCGTCTTCACTTCGTCCACATGAAATCGTCGACCGCGGTGTTGATGGGGCTCAGCGTATCGTCGAGGATCGTTACGTCCTTCGAATGCACGAAGACGAGCGGCAGATCGGCGACCGGCAGGATGTAGTTCATCTTGTTCACCTGATCGATGCCGCGCTGATAGATCGCGGCGCGCTTCGTCTCGTCGAGCTCGGCGGCGCCTTCCTTCTGCGCCGCGCGGATCACCGGATCGTTCCAATAGTCGCGCGTGCCGTTGAAGAAGAGATCGAAGATGTTGTCCATGTCGGGCTGCGCGCCGGTTGGATAGAAGCCCAGGAATGCCGTGAACTTGCCTTCGCCGCGCATCCGCACATAAAGCGAGATCGGCAAGGGCCGGACGCTCGCGCGGATGCCGACCTTGCGCAGCTGGCCCGCAATCGCCTCGCCGATTTCCTTGATCGGCTCATGCACGTCGAATTCGAGATCGAAGCCGTCGGGATAGCCTGCTTGCGCGAGAAGCTTCTTCGCGTCTTCCGGATTGTAGGCCGGTGGCCTGGTCGATGAAGAACAGCCGATATCGGCCGCAACGCAAATGCCGTCGAGCATGTCCGCGATCTCGCCGCCCGGGATCACGGTTTTCGCGAGCTCTTTGCGGTCGATTGCTTCCATGAAGGCCTTCCGCACGCGCTGGTCCTTCATCACCTTGTTGTCGGAGCGGCCGAGCGCATCGAGCTGGACATAGAGCATCAAACCCGCATGCGTCGCCGTAACCCGCGCATCCGGCATCTTCGCGAGCTCGCGCGCGGTATCCGCGGTAGCGTTGCGGATCACATCGATATTCCCGGTCAGGAATTGCGCGATCTGCGTCTGGCGATCGGGAATCGGCGTCACGATAATGCGCTTGATCGGCGCGCGCACCGCCGCCCCGCTCTTGTCGTAATAATCATCGAAGCGCTCGAGCACCATCTTCTGCTGATCGAGAGAGACGACCTTGTAGGCGCCCGTCGTCACCGGATTGACGCGGCCGTAATCGGCCTTGTTCTCGAGCTTCGACAGCACCTTCGAGTCATAGATGTAGAAGCGATAGGCGATCGTCTCGAGATCGGTCGCGAAAGCTTTCTTCGCGGTGATGCGGACCGCATAGGGACCGAGCTTTTCGACTTTCTCGACCCAATTGTAGAGGTCCTTGAAGCGCATCTGGACATTGGGATCGCCGATATAATTGATCGTCGCCACCACGTCGTCGGCGTCGAACTTGTCGCCGTTGTGGAATTTGACGTCGTCGCGCAGCTGGAATTCGATCGTGCGATCGTCGATCCGCTTCCATGATTTGGCGAGCCGCGGCACGTAGCGATGATTGCGCTCGTCATAGCCGATCAAGGGCTCATAGACGACGCGGAAGAACACCGCGGCCTCGTCGAGCGGGAACTGATAGGGATCGAGCGTGCTCCACCAATCGCTGACCGCGATCCGCAGCGTATCGTCGGCTTTGCCGGCCTGCGCCGGCGCGCCGCAGATCAAAATAACGCAAAGACCGAGAATCACCCCCCACAGCGTCGTCATGTTCTCCTCCCCGAGACGTCTTCTGTGGCAAAAGCTTCGATCAGAATCGGCCGGGCTGCAAGAAGGCGCGTCGTGCCGCGGCGGTTCCCTTGGTCACATGAAAGTCACACCCCCTCACCGCCCTGCATGCTATTGCCGGGACTGGGGAGTGCTTGAATTTATTGAATTACTCCCAGAAAGATCTCATGGCGAACAGCGGCAGGAAAACCATGTTTACTCGAGACAAATCGTCGAAGTCGAGCGGTGGCGACGACGCGCGCGAGACGGTAACGCCACTCTCCGATTCTTCTGCCACCGCAACCCTCATCCCGCCGGATCGGCAAACCAATGGCGGGCATTCCGTCACGCGGCACTTTTCCATTCCGCCCGCACCCAGCCCTCATACGGCGCGGGATGTGAAGAGCGAAGCGCGGGACGGGACGAAAAAGCTCATCGTCGGCCAAGGCATCTCGCTCGATGGCAAGATCTCGTCCTGCGACCGGCTCATCGTCGACGGCAAGGTCGAGGCCGAGCTGCAGGATTGCCATACTGTCGAGATCACGGAGAACGGCACCTTCAAAGGCGCCGCCGAGATCGCCGGAGCGGAAATCTCCGGCCATTATGACGGCTCGCTGACCGTGCGCGAAAACCTGCTGATCCGCTCGACGGGCCGCGTCACCGGCACGGTTCGCTACGGCCGGCTACACATCGAGGATGGCGGCGAGATCAACGGCGACGTGAAAAGCATCTCGGCGAAGTCCTAGCCGCAAGCATCATCCGAGGGTCGGTCGACCGGCGCCGCGCGCCAATCGCGTGGGGCCGGTTCGTCCGTTGCGAGGCGGAACGGCCTATGGCCTCAAAGCCTCAACTTAGTCCAGCAAAAGTCACATTGATCTGATGTGATCCCCGCCATCGATTTGCCAGTCCGTCGAACCTTTGTCGGGAGCGGTTATCGAAGGCGTCGGGAGCTTGTGCACGATGGCTGTCGCGTTTCACTTGGGTATTTCGAAACCAACGCCGACAAGAGGACGGGGCCGCGCGGAAAACGCGGCGGCCCGCCCCACTTCCGCCGAGCATCAAGGCCGCGCCGAGATCTGGCTCGGCGTCGTTGTGCTTGTCGCCCTCGCTCTCTTGGGCCTCGCTTTTCCCTGGATCTGACATACACGAGCGCAGCGAAGCCGCTCCGCGGCTGAAGCTGGACACAACGCCTAACCGCCGCTTTTGACATCGTAATGTCACAAAGCGACGTTACCGGCGATCCTATTCTTTCCCAAGTGTTAGAGAAGAGACACGCTCCCTGAACGGTCGTGTCGAGCCACCTCGTGTCGGGAGGAGGGGCCTGAGATGGATGACGCACAAACCCTGCGTGCGGAAGCACATCGCTTTATACGCTTGACGCGACTTGCCTGGGACGACGATGTCCGGCAGAAATTGAAGGAATTGGGGCGCGAGCTCGAAAGCGAAGCGCAGAAGCTCGAACGGCTTGAAACCTCCAGCAAGTAGCGGCAACGCTCGTTCTTCCCGATCCGTCCCCCATCGAAACGAAGCGGCTGCCGCGATGTGGTGCGATCACGGCGTCACGACATAGGGCGGGCCGCAGTTCTCGATCACGGCGTCGTCGGCATGGGCCTTGGCGCCATATTGATTGAGCGGCGACTCGGGCGTCGACAGCTGGGCGAGGCCCGCGAGAATGCCGGCCATCGGCACGGTCGCCGCACAGACCGGTATCTTCAGCGCGATGTAGAAAGGCGTGCCGATCACCGAGATCGCCGATGGCGGTGCCGTCTGGACCGCATTGGCCTGCTGATCTTCCGTCGCGGCACAGGCCGCGAGCGACAGCGCAAAAGCGGCGCACAAGACTTGCTTTTCCATACCAGACCCCCTTCCGCGCCCGCGATGCGCGAACAGTTGACGTAACGCAACGGACTCGCGTCCGGTCTCGGCTCAAGCGTACCTTTCGAATTCTATCCTTGCCCTATCTGCGAGGCATAGAATTTTATAAATTCGCCGTGAGACAAATCGGGGCGGCGGAGAAAACAGGACAATCGGCCAATGAAAACGCCAGCCGGCTTCGCCCTGTTGCGCCAAACGCTCGAGCTGCGGCATTACCGCCTCTACGTCCTCGGCAACATCACCTCCAATCTCGGCACGTGGATCCAGCGCGTCGCGATCGGCTGGCTGACCTGGGAGCTTACCCACTCCGCCGTCTGGCTCGGCATCAACGCGATCTGCGAGGCCGGACCCAGCATCGTCATCGGAATCGTCGCCGGCGCGGTGATCGACCGCGTCGATCAGTTCCGGCTTCTGCGCCTCACCCAGTCCTATTCGCTGTTCTATGCCGCCGCGCTCGCCTTGCTGACGCTGACCGGCGTCATGGATATCTGGATCCTGACGGGACTGGTGCTCTTGCGGGGCGTCATTCTCGCCTTTTATCGCCCGGCGCGCATGACGGTGATTTACGGCCTGGTCGGGCGCGAATTTCTGCCGTCGGCGCTCGCCCTCAACTCGATGATCTTCAACGCCTCGCGCTTCCTCGGACCGGCGATCGGCGGGATGAGCATCGCCTGGGCGGGGACCGGATGGAGCTTCGTCCTCGCCTTCTTCCTCTTCACTTTCCTGACCCTCGCCCTGCGCGCGATCCGCCAGGCCGGAATCACGCTGCCGCCGGTCGGCGGCGCGCGACGCTCCTTGTGGCACGAGACGATCGAGGGCTTTCATTACGTTTTGCGCAGCGATGGCATTCGCCTGCAGCTGTCGCTTCTCGTCGTCACCTCGATCGTCGCCCGGCCCTTGACCGATCTGCTGCCCGGCTTCGCCGGCGAGGTCTTCAACCGCGGGTCGACCGGGCTCGCCTGGCTGCTCTCGCTGCATGGCGCCGGCGCCATGCTCGGGGCGCTGTGGATGACCTCCCGCGCCAGCCTCAAAGGCCTTACCCGCATCTCGCTCGTGAACATCCTGTTGACGGCGATCGCGCTTCTGCTCTTCGTCGCGACTCCGATTTTCTGGATCGCGGCGCCGATGACGGCGCTGGTCGGCTTTGCCTTCATCGTGCAGAGCATCAGCAATCAGACCCTCATCCAATCCGCGATCGAGCCGCAGCTGCGCGGCCGGGTCATGAGCCTCTACGGCATCATCTCGCAAGGCGTGCCGTCGCTCGGCACGCTCGCCATGGGCGCGGCAGCGGCGCATCTCCAGCTGCGCGTGCCGGTGGCGATCGGCGCGCTGCTCTGCGCCGTGCTCTGGGCCTGGAGCTGGCGCCTGCGCATACCGCTGGCGGCGGCGCTCGAAACCGATCCGGAGACGGTGGTGGTCTCGAGCTGAGCGGCGATTCAGCGGATCATGACGCGATCAGGTCAAACAGCGAGGCTCGTCGATCATGAATAGGCGCCGCATCCCGGTTCTCATCGTCGGCGGCGGACCGGTCGGTCTGGCCGTGGCCGCCGAGCTCGGCTGGCACGGGGTCGCCTGCCTCCTCGTCGAGCAGAGCGACGGCGTCGTCAAAACGCCGAAGATGAACGAGGTCAATACCCGGACAATGGAGTTCTGCCGGCGTTGGGGCATTGCCGAGCAAGTGCTCGACACGCCCTTCCCGCTCGATTGGCCGAAGGATGTCGTCTTCGTCACCACCCTCGGCGGCTATGAGCTCGGCCGTGTCGCCCGGCCGCCGCGCCAGATCCGCGCATCGGAGCACAGCCCCGAATACACACAGACCTGCTCGCAGCACTGGTTCGACCCCATCCTGCAGCGCTTTGCCCGCTCCTTTCCCTGCGTCGAGCTGCGCTATCGCTGCCGGCTCGATGCTTTTGAAGAAACGCCAACCGGCATTCTCGCATCGCTCACCGACCTTGCGAGCGGCGCGCGCGAGACGATCGAAGCGCCGTATCTCGTCGGCTGCGACGGCGCCGGGAGCACGGTACGGCGCGCGCTCGGCATCGAGCTCGAGGGCAAAGGCCTGCTCGGCCATGCCGTCAACATGTTCTTCCGCGCGCCGCGGCTCCTCGACATCTGCGGCAAAGCGCCGGGCACGTTTTTCATTCCCGTCGACCGCGCCGGGGTCTGGGGCAATCTCCGCATCATCGATCCGCGCCAATCGCTCTGGCGATTGATGGTCAACGAGATGCCGGCAACGACGACGCCCGAGAGCGTCGACAAAGAAGCGATGCTGCGCCGCGCGCTGGGTCGCGACCTCGCGGTCGAATGGGTCGATGTCAATGTCTGGCGCCGCCAAAGCGTGGTGGCCGAGCGCTATGCCGAGGGCTGCGCCTTTCTCGCCGGCGATGCCGTGCACCAGGTCTCGCCGACCGGCGCGCTCGGCATGAATACCGGCATCGGCGATGCGATCGATCTCGGCTGGAAGCTCGCGGCGACGCTGCAAGGCTGGGGCGGTGCCGCGTTGCTCGCGAGCTACGATGCCGAGCGGCGTCCGATCGGCCAACGCAACGTGCGGATGGCCACCTCCTTCCATGCGCTGCAATCGGGCTTCGGCGACGGATTGGCGGCGCTCGATGCCGATAACGAAGAAGGCGCCGCGCTGCGCTCGCGCCTCGGCGCGGCGCTGGTCAGCGGGCTCGGCGCTGAATTTCGCACCATGGGTCTGCAGCTCGGCTATCGCTATGCGGGGTCGCCGATTTGCATCGATGATGGCGGCGAGGCGCCGCCCGACGATCCGGAGGTCTATCGCCCCGCCGCCAATCCCGGCCTGCGTGCGCCGCATTTTTGGCTGCGCGACGGACGCTCGATCCTCGACGAATTCGGCCGGGGCTTCACCTTGCTGAGCTTCGGCGGCGCCGAAGACGATGCTGCTCGGCTGGAGCACGAATCGAGGCGACGCGGCGTGCCCCTGCGCCTTGTTTCGATCGACGATCGCGACGCGGCCATGCTTTATCAGCGTCGCTTCGTGCTCGTTCGCCCCGATGGCCATGTCGCCTGGCGCGGCGACGCGGTGCCGCGCGATCCCCAAACGATCATCGATCGCGTGCGCGGCGCGCGTTGAGCGCCGACGCGCCTATTCCGCCGCTTCCGTTTCCATCCCGAACCATTCCTTGTCGGTGAGCGCTTGGAGCGCCGGCATGACCTCGCGCGCGAAGAGGCGAAGATTCTTCTCGGTCAGATCCGGCGGCAGGGTCGCGAAGTGGAGATTGGCGAGGAAATTCTGGAAGCCGAGGCGGCGATGCGCGTCGACGAGTTTCCGGCGCACGGTGTCGGGGCTGCCACAGAGGAAGATGCCGGCATCGATCAGATGATCGATCGTCATGGTGCCGGCGGCGAGGGCCGGGCGCTTGATCGCCCGCATCGCCTTCAGCGAATTCTGCGAGAGATAGCCCGGCGGGAACATCATCTCGAACGGCAGATTGAGATATTTGCTGAAGAGCCGCTCGATATGGATCTTCGCCTCCTCCTTCGCGCGCTCGTCGCTCTCGGCGACATAGATGGGCGCGGCCCAGCCGATCTGCTCGGAGCTCGCGGTATAGCCGTGGAGCTTCTCCGCCGTTTGGCGATAGAGATTGAGATAGCGAACGACGGACGCGACCGGCGAGAAGTTCTGGATATAGACATAGCGCCGCGATTTGGCGCTCGCCCATTCGACCGTCTCGGTCGAGCCCAAGGATGGGCACCAGATCGGCGGATGCGGCTGCTGATAAGGCCGCGTCCACACATTCACATACTCGAAGCGATAATGCTTGCCTTCGAAGGCGAAGGGCCCGGGCCGCGTCCAGGCCTCGACCACGAGATCATGCGCCTCGTGGAAGCGCTCGTGGCTGAAGGCGGGGTTGGCGCCCATCGAGTAATATTCGGCGCCGATGCCGCGCACCATGCCGGAGATGAGCCGGCCGCCGGTCAGCACATCGATCATCGCATGCTCTTCGGCGAGCGTCAGCGGGTTGTCGCGCAGGCCGAAGGCATTGCCGAGGATCGCGATCTTCGCCGTCTTGACGCGCCGCGCCAGCGCCGATGCCATCACCACCGGCGAAGGCATGAGGCCGTACGCATTCTGGTGATGCTCGTTGACCGAGACGCCGTCGAAACCCAGTTCCGCCGCGAGCTCGAGCTCGTCGAGATAGCGGTTGTAGAGCGCATGGCCCTTCACCGGGTCGAAATAGCTGTTGGGCAGGATCACCCAGTCGGTGCGGTATTTCTGCTGATAATCGAGGTCGAGATCGGCATAGGGCATCAGGTGAAAGAACATCACTTTCATGGCCGCAGCCTTTCGATGAAGCCGGTGATCGTGTCGGCGAGAAGATCGGGGCGCTCCAAATCGGCAAGGTGGCCGCAGCGCGGCAGCATCGTCCGCTCGGCGCCGCGAATGGCGGCGGCAAGCGCCGCGGCATGAGGCGGCGGGATCAAGCGATCATCCTCGCCCCAGATCACATGCGTTGGTATGTCGATGCGGTGCAGCCATTTCGCAAGCTTCGGATTGTAGAGCCGCGGCTGCCAGGTGTATTTCGCGGCGGCGTGGCGATTTTTGTAGTAGGCCTCCTGCAGCTCCGGCGTCGCTTGCCATTGGGCCGTCCAATCCGCCGCCGCAGCCTCGTCGGCGAAGAAAAGCTGCCCCAGCGCGCTCGCGGGACCGATGAACATATCGCCGCGCGGCACGCCCGGCACGTGAATGCCCGCGGCATCGATGAGGGTGAGACTCATCATCCGCGCCGTCGAGCGGATGGCCATTTCCAGCGCGATCCATCCGCCGAGCGAATGCCCGACGACGTGGACGCGGCCATCGGCCAGCGCATCGAGAACGTCGAGATAAAAGAAGGCGAGGTCGGGGACGTCATCGATCCAATCGGGCGTATCGGACTTGCCGAAGCCCGGATGGTCCGGCGCCAACACCTCGAAGCGCCGAGCAAGACGCTCCAGGAGCGGAGTCCAGCCCGGCAAGCCATGCACGCCGTGAAGGAACAGCAGCGCCTCGCCCTTGCCGTTGCTGCGGAAATACAGCCGGGCGCCGCGCACATCGATGAATCTTTCGGTCAATCCGACGCCCTCCCCGCTTTTATGCGTTCACTCTAGCCTTGGCCGGAAGCCATGAACAAGCTTCTCCGAGATTGAGGCCTCTCAACCGCAATCGGGCCCCGGCGCATTGTCGGGATCGATCAGGATGATGAGGCGTGCTTCGAGCCCGCAGGGATGGAATTCGATCGCGGCGCAGCCGCTGCCGGCTTCGCGCGTCGTGTCGCGAAAAATCGCGCGCACCCGCCGCCCCTCCCCGCGCCAGAAATAGGTGCGCTTGCCTTGATAGCCGTTGCCGGGGCGCGGCCCGTCGATGCAGCTTTGCGGCTTGCCGAGATCGGCGGTGATCGCAGCAGCCGCCGCCTCGAGCACCTTGGGATTGGCCGCGAGCGGACGGCGCTCGTACATCACGCGCTTCAAGCCATGGCTCTTCTTGTCGAGCTGAAACAGCACGGCGAATTCGTAGCCGCCGAGCATGACGCGGCGCAGCACGACATCGACATAGGCATCGCCGTAATCGAGGGGCGGCGCGACCGCGACGGCGCGATCCCCGAAACGGCGTTGCAGCGCCGCGGCGCTCTCGCCCCATTCGAGGCCGGCAAGGATCGGATCGAGCGCGCCGGCGGCCGCGGCTGGCGCGACGAGGCGCTCCCCGCCGATCGAAACGATAAGAAGGAGCAAGGCGAGCAGCTTTAACCGGTTCGCCACGATGATATGATCCCGGTGCTGGTCGCATGAGACCACGGCCTTGCCGCTGCAAGTCGG
>CAYMNX010000541.1:0-4542 GCA_964391905.1 uncultured Rhizobiaceae bacterium | reverse complement strand
CAGCAGGGTGAACTCGAAGCCGAGCGCGTCGTAGAGCGAGCGGCCGTCGCCGAGCCAGGCATGAGGCGCCCGCCCGCCCGGCGTCGCCGTCGGCTGATAGACATTGGCGCGATCGGCGGGCGGCAGCGTGCCGTCGCTCGCGATGATCGGCGAGCCGTCATAGCGCGCGCCGAAGGTGATGCCGGGAATGTTGAATTCCTCGCGCGCATGCCGGTTGAGATAAATCCCCGCCTCGATCCGCGCGCCGGCGCCGGCGGAGTCATCATCCTCGAGCTCGGGGGCGGGCAGGAAATTGCCGATCGAATTGGCGAAATAGCGCGCGAAATCGGTATTGCGCAGCGCCACCTTGCGCCGTTCCGTCTCATAGGTCGCAAGGAGGTTGGGGCCGCCCCAGCCCTTGATGGCGGCGGCCAGCTTCCAGCCGAGATTGACCGCATCTTCGATCGCGGTGTTGTAGCCGAGCCCGCCGGTCGGCGTGAAAAGATGCACCGCGTCGCCGGCGAGGAAGACCCGGCCTTGCTGGAATTTTTCCGCGACGAGCGCAAGGCCTGCCGTCCAGGGCATGCGCCCCAGTATCTCGATCGGGCATTCGCAGCCAAGTGCCTGATAAAGCGCGCTTGCCGCCCATTCATCGGAAAGCGCGGCCTCGTCCTGGCCGGGGCGAAGCTGGACCATGAAGATGAATTCGGCCTTGCCGTCGATCGCGACGAGGAGGCCGCGCTGGGTGCGATTGACCGTCCAATATTGCCAGGCGCGCTTGAAGGGGATCAGCGGGTAGAGCGCCGGCGCACGGAACCAGAGCGAGAGCATGCGACCGCCCATATAATCGCGCACCACGCCCGACTCGCCGCCATAGTGAAAGCCGAGCTGGCGCCGCACCACGCTGCGCGCGGCATCGCAGCCGACGAGATAGCGCGCGGTGAAGCGACGCTTCTCACCCTCATGCACGGCATCGACGGCGACGCGATCGACTTCCTCTTTGAAGCCCTCGGCGCGCCAGCCGAAGCGCAGCGCCACCGCGGGCAATTTCTCCGCCTCCGCGCGCAGCACGCGCTCGATATACATTTGCGAGCCGCGATGCGGCAGCTCGGCGGCGCTCCACGAGCCGGAGAGGGTCTTGATCAGAACCCGCGCGTCTTTCGCCGCCGGCAATTCGAAGCGCGCGAGCTCGTGCCCCGTAAGGCGCGTGAAATAGGCGACATCGGTGGGGTAGTCATCGGGCAGGCCGACGGCGCGCACCGCATCGGCAAAGCCGAGGCGGCGATAATGCTCCATCGTGCGGGCCTGCGTTGCATTCGCTTGTGGAAAGGTCGTGGTCGAGGGGCGGTCGCAAAGCAGCAAAGTGCGGATATTGCGGCGGCCGAGCTCGTTCGCGAGCATCAAGCCAGCAGGACCGCCGCCCACGATGATCACATCGGCATCGCGCTCTCGCATGCTTCA
This sequence comes from uncultured Rhizobiaceae bacterium, assembly GCA_964391905.1. Lineage (GTDB taxonomy): Bacteria > Pseudomonadota > Alphaproteobacteria > ATCC43930 > CGMCC-115725 > CAIKMD01. The sequence continues at coordinate 3,102 of CAYMNX010000541.1, read as the reverse complement.
ATGGCCCGTCACTATTGACAGCAAGCTGTCAATATTATCAGGTTCGCGGTCGCCGCGCCAGGCGACGATCTGGTCAGGGCGGATGAGAGCAAGATCGGCCTCGTAGAGATCGCGCAGCTCCTCTTGCGGCAGATCGACAATGGCGAGCGGCATGCCGCGCTGCGCCGCCGCTGTGACGAAAGCGGTGCCATCGGGCGCGTGCGGGCCCAGGCGCAGCAGCGAGAATTCGAAGCCGAAGGCATCGTAAAGCGAGCGGCCGTCATCGAGCCAGGCATGGGGCGCGCGACCGCCGGGCGTTGCCGTCGGCACGTAATCATTCATGCGATCGGTCGGCGGCACCGTGCCGTCGCTCGCGATGAGCGGCGATGAATCATAACGCGCACCGAAAGTGATGCCGGGAATGTTGAACTCCTCGCGCACATGGTGATTCAAATAAATGCCGGCCTCTCGGCGCGCCGCTTCGCCTTCGGCGCTCCCATCCTCGATGTGGGGCGCGGGGACGAAATTGCCGATCGAATCGGCGAAATATTTTGCATAGCCGGTATTGCGCTTGGCGACATGGCGACGCTCCAGCTCATAGGTTGCGAGCAAGTTGTCTCCGCCCCAGCCATTGACGCACGCTGCCAGTTTCCACGCCAAATTCACCACATCCTCGATCGCCGTGTTGTAGCCGAGCCCGCCGGTCGGGGTGAAGAGATGGACGGCGTCCCCGGCCATGAAAACCCGACCCCGCTGATAGCGCTGCGCCCCGAGCGAATAGCCGGCAGGCCAGGAATTGCGATTGATGAGCTCGACCGGACAAGAGGCGCCCAGCATCGTCTGAAACAGCGCCGCGCTGTCGGCCAGCGTGTAGTCGCCCTCTTCCTTGCCCTTCGGGATCTGCATCCCGAAAGTAAATTCGCCTTTGCCATCGATGGTCACCATGGTGCCGCGCTGCGCCCAATTCATCGACCAATATTGCCAGGCACGCTTGAAGGGCAGGAGATCATAGACCGCGGGCGCGCGCAAATAGGTGGTGAGCTGCCGCCCGCTCATATGCGGCCGATCGACCTCGGATTCGCCCTCATAGTGAATATCGAGCAGATGCCGGATCGTGCTGCGCGGCCCGTCGCAGCCGACGAGATAGTGTGCCTGCGCCATGCGCTTTGCGCCGTCGGCGACGCGCTCGGCCGTAACCGCGATGCGATCCGCATGCTCGGTGACCGCCGTCACGCGCCAGCCGAATTGCAAGGTCACGCTTTTGCGGCGCTTGGCCTCGTCATGCAGCACATCCTCGATATACATCTGCGAGCAGCGATGCGGCAGCTCGGCGGCGCTCCACGAGCCCGAGAGGGTCTTGATGAGGGCACGCGCATCTTGCGCGGGCGGCAGCTCCAATCGCGCGAGCTCATGCTTGGTCGGACGCGTGAAATAGGCGACATCGGTCGGGTGATCGGCGGGAAGGCCGCGCGCGCGGAGCCGGTCGGCGAAACCGAGCCGGCGATAGAGCTCCATGGTGCGCGCTTGCGTGGCATTGGCTTGTGGAAAGGGCGAGGTCGAGGGGCGGTCGCAGAATAAGAGGGTTGCAACGCCGCGGTGCCCCAGCTCATTCGCCAGCATCAGCCCGGCGGGTCCTCCGCCGACAATGATCACCGCCGCGTCGAGCGCCATCGCTCCTCCCCTCCGGCCGGCGCTTGCTCTCGCAGCCTCCGGCCTTTAGCTTGCGCCCCTTCAGGAGGCGCTCATGCTTTACCTTTATCAAGGCAGCACTTCGGTCTGTTCCGTCAAGGTGCGATTGGCGCTGGCCGAGAAGGGCCTCGCCTATGACGGCGAGGTTCTGGACTTGCAGCGCGGCGACCAGCATCGCCCGGATTATGCGAAGCTCAATCCCAACGAGGTGGTGCCGACCCTCGTCCATGACGGCAAGGTCATCATCGAATCGACCCTCATCATCGAATATCTCGACGAGGCGTTTCCGAGCCCGGCGCTGATGCCTGCCGACCCTTATGGCCGCGCCAGCGCGCGCCTCTTCATGAAGAAGGTCGACGACTATCTCCATGCCGCCTGCTCGACCATCACTTTCGCGACCGCCAATCGCAAAGTGCTGCTTAGGAAGACGCCCAAGGAGCTCGAGGCGCATCTCGCCAAGATTCCCAATCCCGATTACCGCGAGCGGCAGCGGCTCTCCATCGCACAAGGGCTCGCGGCGCCCCATGTCGCGCAAGCGCTGCGCATGCACGACAAATATATCGCCGATATGGAAGCGGCTCTGGCCGAGCAGCCCTATCTCGCGGGTAAGACCTATACCCTCGCCGATGCCGCGGCGACGCCCTATCTTTTCCGCGCCGAAGCGCTGGGCCTCGATCGGCTGTGGCAAGGACGCCGCCCCAAGGTCGCCGCCTGGTACGATCGCATCCGCTCGCGGCCTTCATTCGAGGCGGCGGTTATTGCGCCGATCTCGGCGGCCGACCGCGACCGCTTCACCGTGCCGCGCGACGAGACCTGGGCGAAAGCGCAAGAGGTGCTGGGGCTCGCTTAAGCTCTCTCTCGTCTTGGTGCGATTGTCTTTATCATCGTCATGGCCGGGCTTGTCCCGGCCATCCATGTGTTTTGGGCATTTAAGACGTGGATGCCCGGCACAAGGCCGGGCATGACGATAAAAATATTGCAGGCGCGCTCCGCGCTAGCTCACGCCTCTTTTAGCCCGGGGCGGCCGTTCTCGACGACGAAACTCTTGAGCGTCGAGAGCGTCGCCTTGGGGTCGGTGACGTCGGAGACGAAGCGCATTGCCACGTTCATACGCTTGGGGGCGAGATCGACCGAGACATAGCCGCGGCGGCGGCTCTCGAAGAAATGGACATGCGGATTTTGCGGCAGCCAGCTCGCGAAGGTGTCATAGGGCGGGCCGAGCGAGGTAATCGAGGTGCCGACGAATTCGCTCGCGATGATCGGCGCCTTCGGATTGTCGTTGTCGAGCTGCAGGTCATTCGCCCAGAAGGAGTGGATGTCGCCGCCGATCACGACCGGATTGCGCGGCTTGCTGTCGCGGATATGGGTCAGGAGACGCTGGCGCGCCGCCGGGTATCCGTTCCAGTCCTCGGTCCAATAGGCGATGCTGCCATC
>CAYMNX010000540.1:0-1997 GCA_964391905.1 uncultured Rhizobiaceae bacterium | reverse complement strand
CCAAGCGATCATTTTGGGCAAAGGCGCGATAGCTCGCGCGGGCGAGCGCTGCCGGATCGTCGGTCATGCCGTTCCCTGTCGCTATTGTTGCTCTCGTGAGAAACGCGTTGGCGCAAGCGCGGTTCTGGACTTTTGCGCCGCCCCGTGTTCCTATTTTGTTCTTGACGCCGTCCGGATCGAAATGCTATAGTTGTCATATTATGAAGTGATCCGCCCGGCGGGCTTTGCGGCTCGGCCGGGCAGTTTGTTTTGGGGGGCGTGTACCCCTCACCCTCCCACGCCTTGCGTGGGTCCCTCCCCTCCCGCAAGCGGGAGAGGGGCGAGATACGCCTCGCTTTCACCCCAACATCGAAGAGCCCTCTCATGACGCCGAGGAAGCAGCGCTTCATCGCCGAATACATTCGCTTGCGCAACGGCAGAGAAGCGGCGCTCGCCGCGGGCTATGGCGAGACGAGCGCGGCGGCGATGGCATCGAAGCTCTTGCGCCGCGGCGATGTGCAGGAAGCGCTGATCGCGGCGGGCGTCGAGCTCGCCTTTGCGACCTACGGACCGGGCGGGCCGAAGCCCTTGACGCGCATCGCGCCCTTTCTCACCGCGCGGCAAGAGCGCTTCATCGAGCATTATCTCGTGCTGGGGAAAGGCGCGGAAGCGGCGCGGCTCGCCGGCTATTCGCCGCGCTCGGCGCATAGCATTGCCGACAAGCTCCTCCATACGCCGCGCATCGCCGCGGCGATCGACGACGCCAATGCCAAGCGCGCCCAGCGCATGGCGCTCGATGCCGACCGCGTGCTGGCCGAGCTGATGCGCCTCGGCTTCTCCGACCTCGGCAAGATCGTCGATTGGGATGCGGATGGGAATATTCGCTTGAAGGCGGCCGATGAGGTCGCGCCCGAGGATCGCGCGGCGATCGCCCAGCTCATCGCCGTCTCGGACAAGAAGCACACGCGCGTCAAGGTGAAGCTCCATAACAAGCTGAAGGCGCTCGAAAGCCTTGGCAAGTATCTAGGGCTCTTCGCGAAGGCGCCGCGCGGCACAGGCGAGGGAAAGCTCATCGACGGGCGCGATCCGCGCGAGGTGCTGCTGGAGCGCATCGCGCGCATCGTGGCAATGGCGGAGGAGGATGGCGATTAAGACGTTCCAAGAGCGTTTGCCGCCCTCCATGCCACGTTGTAATCTCGCTTCAATCGTCGAGGCACAGGATCACGGCATGATCAAGATCGAGATCGAGCGCGAAGAGGACGGTCGCTGGATCGGCGAGGTGCCGTCCCTGCCGGGCGTTGTTGTCTATGCCGCAACGGAAGCGGAGGCCCGCACCAAGGCCATCGCGCTCGCGCTCCGCGTGATCGCCGATCGGATCGAGCATGGCGAGCCCGTGCCCGCCGAAGCCCGCAACCTCTTTGCCGCCGCGTGAGCAACTGGCCGGCAAGTCGCGCAAGCCGCGTTCTTCGTGCGCTCTATCACATCGGTTGGACGCTCAAGCGACAAACGGGCTCGCATCGCACCTTGTCGCGGCCAGGATGGCCGGATTATGTGTTCGCCTTTCACGACAGCGATGAGATCGGTCCGCGGATGCTCGCGCGCATTGCCAAGCAGACAGGACTAACGCCGGAAGACCTTTGAGCGAATGAGCGAGCACCACCCCTCGCTCGAGACTGGAGCGGCGTTGCGCGAGCGCCTATGATGCGCAACATCGCCGCCCGGCCGCCCGAAGAGCCGGCGCGGGATTTTGGGGGAGGATCGTTCATGCGCCGCTTTTTCATCATCACCGCCGGCCTCGTTGCCGCCTTGGCGCACAGCGCGCGGGCCGACGAGACGGTGCTGCGCTTTGCGCCGCTGGCGCAGCCCGGCACCGCGGCGCTCACCGAGTTCTATCGGCCCTGGACCGACAAGGTGAATGCGGCGGCGCCCGGCGCCTTGAAGATCGATCTGCGCGAGGGCACGACCCTCGCCAACCCCATCACCATCTATGAGCGCGTGATGGGCGATGTCGTGCAGAT
>CAYMNX010000539.1:0-2749 GCA_964391905.1 uncultured Rhizobiaceae bacterium | reverse complement strand
ACCGGTCCGACCGCGATCATGGAGGCGTGGAGCGGCGGCGTGTTCGACGCGGCGACGGATTCGCTGATCGTCTGGGGTGGGGGCCACCAGGATTACTACAGCAACGCGGTCTATGCCTTCAGCCTCAAGACCCTGACCTGGTCGGAGCTGACCAACCCGTCCTCGATTGCGGGGTGGAACCAGAGCTCGCCGGTGCTGCCGGACGGCACGCCCTCGGCGCAGCACACCTATGACGCGCTCACCGTTCTCGGCAACGGCAGCCTGTTCGTCGCCGGCTCGGAAGGGGCGACGCCCAACGGCTACAGCTACGGCCAGAGCTGGATCTTCAACCCGACGACCAATACCTGGTCGCCGGCGGCGAGCTTCAGCGGCTCCTCGGTCGACAATATCGCGGTCTATGATTCGGCCAACGGCCTCGTCTATGCGATCAACAACGGGACCGGGCTGCAGGCTTACAATCCGAGCACCAACAGCTGGAAGACGATCGGCAGCCAGCATCTCGGCGATTACCACATGACCGGCGATATCGACCCGACCGACGGGCTCCTGGTGGCGGTCGGCGGCGGCTATCTGCAGGCGGTCAATCTCAACACCGGCGCCGTGACCAATCTCAGCACGAGCAACGCGCCATCGGCCCTCATCAACGGCAACGCGCCGGGGTTCGTTTGGGATTCGGGGGCCAATCTGTTCGTCGGCTGGAATGGCGGCGGCACGATCTACACGCTCGATCCGCATACCTGGCAGTGGACCACCTACACCAGCAGCGACAGCGCGCTGCCGACCTCGCCCAACGAGAACGGCACCTTCGGCCGCTTCGAATACGATGCCGCCGACAACGTCTTCATGGTCGTCAACGACATCAACCAGGACGTCTATATCTACAAACCGAACTTCGGGAGCTCGAGCAGCACCTTCGCCACCACCGCATTCACGAACGCCTCCTTGACCAGTTCGATTTCGGCAGACGGCACAAGCCTGGCCGGAACCGACACCGGTCATCTCGTAACCAATGATGGGACCTGGACCTTCAGCACCAGCACCAATACGGCAGGGCATCAGATCCTCCTCAATGGCAGCGCCACCAATCCCGCGGGCTATGCCGCTTCGTTGATGGTCGATGCCAACGGTCACATGTTCGCCGACACCGCTGCGGGGTATTGGTACGAGTGGCTGAACGGCGGCTGGCAAAACGTTTCGAGCCCCAATGCCACAGTGTCGGCCGGTTCAAGCGGTTCCTTGCCAGGCATTACGCTGACGGGCAACAACGAGACGATCTCCTTCAATAGTCTCAGCCAGGCTGGAGCGGTGGTGGAGAATTTCAGCACGCAGCTGGACACGATCGATCTTCACCAGGTGCTTAGCGCCATCGGCTACAACGCGGCGACGAGCGGCGATCCCACAGCCAACGGCACCATCACCTTCGATGCCAGCGGGACGGATTCGACCACGATCAACCTGCATTCGGGCGGCCATGCCTACGCGATGGTGACGCTCGATCATATCGCTCCCTCGAGCGTGCCGCACAGCGACGTCATCTGGCATTGAACCGGGGCAGTGCCGCCCGAAGAAAGGCGCGGTCGATCGCAGACCGCGCCTTTTTGCGCCCGCAGTTCCCGCTTCGACCCGATTGGAAGATGTTAACCATTTCGCGGCGCCGCGCAGCGGCCGCCCTTTGGCGAGGTCATACGCCCAAATCTCCTTGAGAATCGGGCGCGCTTTCATTACGTTATGCCGGCCTGAGTTGACCGCGTTCATGCTCGCCGGCAATGAAATCTCCAACTTCACAACCATGCGCAGTTCCGGCGCTGTCCCGGCGGCCGACCTTGCTGGTGGTCGTCGACACCGAAGAAGAGTTCGATTGGAGCAAGCCGCATTCCCGTGCCGAAACGCGGGTCGATCACATCCAATACCAGGATCGCGCGCTGCGTATCTTCGAACGTTTCGGTCTGCGGCCCACTTATGTCGTCGATTACGCGGTCGCTTCGCAGGAAATAGGGTATCGACCGCTGCGCGATCAGCTCAAGGACGGCAAGTGCCAGATCGGAGCGCATCTTCACCCATGGGTCAATCCGCCCTTCGATGAGGAAGTGTCAGCTTACAATTCCTATCCCGGCAATCTACCCGCGGCCCTGGAGCGGGAGAAGCTGCGGCGGCTGACCGACACCATCGAAGCTAATTTCGGATGCCGCCCGATGGTCTATCGTGCCGGACGCTATGGCATCGGCGCTGCCACGGGCGCGATTCTCGATGAGCTCGGCTATCGCATCGATACCAGCGTTGTGCCTTTCACCGATTTTCGCCGCGACGGCGGCCCCGATTTCAGTGCGTTTGACGACGAGCCCTTCTGGTTCGGCCCTGGCAAGGGCGTGCTCGAAATGCCGTTGACGGTCGCCTGGCACGGCTGGCTTCAGCCGCATGGTCCAAGATTGCAAGCGCATCTCCTGTCGAATTTCGGATTGCGCTGGCACCTGCCCGGCGTATTTGCACGCCTCGGCGCGCTCGAGCGCATTCGTCTTACTCCCGAAGGAGCGAGCTTTGCCGAGTTGAAGCGACTAACGGATGCGATGCTCGCCGCCGGCAAATGGCTCTTCGTCTTCAGCTATCACAGCCCGTCGCTTGTCGCGGGCAAGACGCCTTATGTGCGCGATGACGCGGAGCTTCAGGGTTTTTTGCGATTGATCGAAGATTATTGCGACTATTTCTTTGGCGCCTGTGGCGGGATCCCGGGCACACCGGATGACGTGTATGG
>CAYMNX010000538.1:0-9563 GCA_964391905.1 uncultured Rhizobiaceae bacterium | reverse complement strand
ATTGGCGGCGATGGCGCTGCTGCCGTCGGGCAGGTCGCGGCCGGTGACGGAGACGAGGCCGTAATCGGCCGGCACGACCTGGTAGAGCGTCGGCACCGGCAGCGGCCGTCCGTCGGGCCCGTCGGCAGTGCCTTGATGGAGGAAGCTCAGATGGCTGACATCGAAGCCGCCTTCGAGGGCCTGCAGCCAGTTGCATTCCTGGAGATGCCGCGTGACATAGCGATGCGATGCCGGCACCAGCGTCCATTCGATCTCGGGGAAGTCGGGCTTCAGCGCCGGCGGGCCCATATAGGCCCAGACGAGACCGCCACGCTCGACGCAGGGATAAGCGGTGATCTTGATCTTGCGCTTGAAGTTCTTGTCCCAGGGCTCGCTGGGCAGATCGACGCAATGGCCGTCGACATCGAATTTCCAGCCGTGATAGACGCAGCGCAGGCCGCATTCCTCGTTGCGGCCGAAGAAGAGGGAAGCGGTGCGATGGGGACAGCGCTCGTCGATGAGTCCGACGCGGCCCTCCGTGTCGCGAAAGGCGACGAGCTTCTCGCTCAAGAGCGTGACGCGCACGGGCGCGCCATCGGGCTCGGGCAATTGGCTCGAGAAGAGCGCCGGGATCCAATAGCGCCGCATGAGATTGCCCATCGGCGTGCCCGGGCCGGTGCGCGTCAGCAACTCGTTCTCTTCCCGCGTCAACATCGCTCCCGCCCCGCTCTATTTTTTGCCCACGCAAAATGCGCTGGGCTCATGGGCGAGTCAATGCGTCTCGCGCGGGTTCTTCCCGCGTCATTGCGAGCCGCAGGCAAAGCAATCCAGGGGTCGTTATGCAATCCCTGGATCGCTTCGCTCCGCTCGCGATGACGGCGGGAAACCGCAGCGATGAGCTACGCCGGAATCTCCGCGGCGCGGACATGCGCCGCGAGCAGCGCCGGCAGCCGCGCCGGATCGCCGCGCGCCATGCCGCATTCCGTGCCGATGCCGTCGACATGCGCATGGCGCCGCGCCGCGGCGAGACGCGCTGCATCGCCGGCCGCGTCGTTGTGATGAACGAGGCCGAGATAGAGCTCGGTCTCGGGTTTCAGTTTTAGCTTTTCGAGCGGTGCGAAATAGGCATCGTCGCTGCGGCCTTTCGGCACCGGCAGATGGAAGAATTGGATCGGGCGCTTGACGCTCGCGGCAATCGCGTTGGTCATCTCGACCATCAGGCCGGCGTCCTTCGGCTGTACCATATGCTCATCGGCCGGGCTGCCATAGCAGAGGTGATAGCCGAGATCGATCTTGGCGGGCACGGCGTCGCCGATCTTCGTCAACACCTCGATCGCCTCGGTGCGGAAATCGACGGGGCCCTTCTCGTAATAGCCCTCCCAGGCGAGGACTTCCTGGCACACATCCCATTGGATCGCGGCGCGATCATTGGGGATGGCCTTCGCGATCTGCGTCACCTCGCCGATGAAATGCTGCGTCAACGCCGGCAAGAGAGCGGGCCGGTCGGCCGGCACCATGTTGTTGTAGGTCGGCGCGATCGGCGTCGGGATGCTGATCTGGAATTTGACGTGAGCGGGAATGACGCCCGCTTTCTGCAGACGATCGAACAGCTCCCAGGATGCGATCGCCATCTCGGCATAGCCGGTCTTGAAGCCGCTGGGGTCGGGCTTGGCCCCTGGCTTCAGCCGAAGGCGCGGAATCTCGCGCACCACCTTGCCGTCCCATTGCGTGAATTTGAAGGGCGGCAGATCCGTCGCGACCTCGATCGCCGGATTCGCGGCGAGCACGTCTTGGAGGAAGCGAATCCAGCTCTTGCGGATGCCGGTCTCGCCATCGGGAAGGCGGATGAGGTGGGTGCCGAGCGCGCTCGAGCAGGTGCGGAACACCGTCTCGGCATCGGGCAGGGGAATGCTGCCGACGAGATGCGTGATCGGATGCTGTTGATGCTCGGCGCTCATGATGATTCTCCCTCGATAGTGACTCAGCGGCCCCAGAGCTGCCGCGACGCGATCGCCGCGCCTTCGGCCAGCGCTTTGAGCTTTGCCCACATGATCGACCAATGGACGCGGCCCGCAAGCGGGCTTTGCGAGAAGCCGCAATCGGTTCCCGCCATCACCGCCTCGCGGCCGACGATGCCGGCAAAGCGCAAGAGGCGCTCGGCGACGAGCTCGGGATGCTCGACGATATTGGTCGAATGCGTGACGACGCCGGGGATCAGCATCTTGCCCGGCGGCAGCTTGGCCGTCTTCCACACCTGCCATTCATGCTCGTGGCGCGGATTGGCCGCCTCGAAGCTGTAGGCGCCGACATTCACCTGGAGCACGAGATCGACGATGTCCTTCAAGGCGACATCGAAGAGATGCGGACCGTTCCAGCTGCCCCAGCAGATGTGATAGCGCGTCTTCTCGGGCGGCAGGCCTTCGAGCGCATGGTTGAGCGCGGCGATGCGCAGCTCGGCCCATTGGCGATACTGCGCCATCGTCATCGGCGGCACCATCTTCTCATACATGTAGGGCAGGAACGCGTCATCGACCTGCACATAAAGGCCGGCATCGATGATCGCGCGATATTCCGTGCGCAGCGCCTCGGCGAGCGCGAAGAGGAAGCTCTCCTCGTCGCGATAGTATTCGTTCTTCGCGGTCGGCAGCGCGCTCGCCGGCGCCACCACGGGGAGGAACGCGCCGGTCGCCTTCACTTGCGTCAAGCCGGCCTTGAGATTGGCGATGTCGTGCTGCAGCTCCTTCTGACCGGTATAGGCGATGGCGCCGGTCACGACCGGACGCATCGGCACGCTCGCATTGCGCAGGACGCGCGCATCGTACTCGGCATAGAATTCGGGAAAGGCTTCGCGGTCGCGACCGCCAATCACGACCGCCAGCGGATCCTTCGCCTCCTCGGCCGTCAGCGGCCGCCGCTCGAGACCGCTCAAGCGGCGATGGACGTAGAAGGCCCAGTTGACCGATTTGCCATATTCGCCGTCGCTCACGATGTCGACGCCGGCCTCGGCTTGCCGGCGCACGGCCTCGGCAACCGATTGGCTGAGGCAGGTCTCGAACGCCGCCTTGTCGTAAGGCTCGTTGCTATCGATCTTGCGCAGATAATCGATGAGCGCCGGCGGCCGCACCAGGCTGCCGACATGGGTGACGAGAATCCGATCGTCGGATTGAGCCATGGCGCACCTCCGTCTTCCTCAATCGGCCGTCGCTGCCGCAGTCACCGCCGTGCCGGCGAGGCCGCCATTCTTCAGCGCGTGCTGCCGCAGCATGAGGATCGTCGCGGCGCCCAAAAGCGCCGGTATCATCGTGGCGAGAAATACCTGCACCACCGTCCAATGCGCGGCGAGGAGCATGCCCGCGGTGAGCGGACCGACCACGGCGCCGACGCGGCCGATCGCGATCGTCCAGCCGACGCCGGTCGAGCGCACATCGAGCGGATAGACGAGCGCCGAGACGGCAACCACGCCGGTGCCGCTGGCGCCGGCGAAGAAGCCCGCGATGGTCATGATCGTGCAGGCGAGCGGGAAGGACCAGGCGACGAAGCCCATCGCGCCGTTGAAGATCGCCGCGCCGATGAAGGCCGTGACCAGGACCGCGAAGGGCCCGTAGCGGTCGATGATGCGGCCGATGAGCGTCGAGCCGATGACGCTGCCGATATTGTCGAAGGCGAGCACCAACGTCGCGAGCGCGACGGTATGGCCGCTTTGCTGCATCAAGGTCGGCGTCCAATAGGCGACGACGATCAGGACCATCCAGCCGAGGAAGCAGCTGAGCCACAGAAAGACGGTGGTGATGGCGCGCCCATGGGTGAAGAGGTGCTTCACCGGCACGCCGGGGAGGCGCTCCTCCGTGATCACGAATTGCGAGGCCGCGGTCGCGAGCCCCGGCGCGATGCGCTCGACGATCGGCTGCATGCGCTTGGGCGGGGCGCCGCGCGCGGCGAGGAAGCCCAAGGATTCAGGGAGGCGCCAGGCAAGGAGCGCCGCGACGACGAGGCTGAGCCCGCCGAAGAGGAGGTAGACCGAGGGCCAGCCGTAATGCGGCAGCATGAAAGCGATGGCGAAGGTCCCGAACAAGCCGCCCAAGGGAACCGCCGCCCAGAGCAAGGCGACGATCTGCGCGCGCACGCGCTTCGGCCCGTATTCCGAGGCAAGGGCAACGAAGCAAGGCGCGGCGCCGCCGAGCCCCAGCCCGGTGATGAAGCGAATGGTGAGGAGGAAGTCGAAGGATTGCGCCGTCGCCGTGAGCAGGGTGCAGAGCGCGAAGACCATCGCCGTCAGGACCAGCATCGATTTGCGGCCGATGCGATCGGCGATCGGGCCGAAGCACAAGGCGCCGATCAAATAGCCGAACTGGCCGGCGCTGTAGATCGGCGCCATCGCGACCGGGCTGACATGGAGCGAGGCGGCGATCGAGGGTCCCGTCGGCGCGATCATCTGCGAATCGACGCCGTCGAGCATGGCGACGAGCGCGCAGAGCGCGATGATCGATTTCTGATAGGAATTGGTGCTACGCCCGTCGATCAACTCGGTGACGTTGATAACGCGTCCAGCGAGCGCCATCGCTGCTCCTCCCGAAAGTCTCATCGCCACCGCTTGTTCGAGAATTTGCGGTGTTAAGCGTCGGCGCATTGTCTTGCTCCGCGCGAGACCTGTCAATCTGTGGGCATTCTCGCCCACGACAGCGACGGGAAGCGATCCGTTCTGATGCCGTGCCGCGGCGCGAAACGAGATGCCGGCGCGCTTACGCGCGCGGCGTCACTCGCCGGCCTGCATCTGCACCGCCGCGGGGCGCACCTTCAAGAACAGGAACACGGTCATCGCGAAGAGGAGGCTCACCGCGAGGAGGAGCGAGTGGTGAATGCCGATGACGCTGCCCATCACGCCAACGCTGAAACCGGCGAAGGTCCTGAGACCCATCTGCGCCATGCTGTAGAGGCCGAGGACGCGGCCGCGGATCGGCGCCGGGGCATGGAGCTGAACCAGCGCCTGGTTCATCGAGTTGAAGGAGAGCTCGACGAAGCCCGCCGTGAACATCAGCGCGACCGCGAGCGGGTATGAGGTGGTCTGGGAGAAGGCCCCGAGCGCGCAGCACCAGATGAAGACGAGGATGAAGGGCGTCGTCAACCGCGGCTGCAGCCAGCCGCTGCCCTCGAGCACCAGCCCGGCGGTCAGCGCGCCGGCGGCGTCGGCGCCCAAGAGCATGCTGTAGAAGACGCCGGCATTGCCATGGCCGAGATCGGCGGCAAAGCCCGGCATCTGCGCCTGATAGCCATTGGCGACGAAGAAGGACGCGCCGCCGATGAGCAGGATCATCGAGGTGATGATCGGATTGCCGCGGATGCTCTCGATCGTCATCACGATATCGGCGAAGCCGCGCACCGGCCGCGGCGGCGGGCGATCCTTCTGATACCGCGGCCCATAGGGCGCGCGCCACAGCCAGAGCACCAGGGGAAGATAGATCGCGACGTTGAGCAGAATGCCATGCGCCGGGCCGAAGACGAGGAGGAACGCGCCGCCGACCGCCGGTCCTGCGAGAAGCCCCAGATAGCGCGAGGTCGCGTTGAGCCGCACCGCGCTCGGCAAATCTCCCTTGCCGACGATGTCGTGGAGCAGAACCTGGCCCGGTGTCCCCCAGAACACGCTGGCGATGCCGTGAATGGTGAGGATCACCACCGCATGCCACCATTCGAGCCAGCCGGTGACGAAGAGGATACCCCAGATCAGCGAGCACGACATGAAGAGGACCATGCCGATCTGGATGAGGCGGCGGCAATCATAGCGATCGGCGAGCGCGCCGGCGAAGACGCCGAAAAGCAGCGAGGGCAGCCAATGCGAGATGATCGCGTAGCCGCCCAGGGCCGGCGAATGGAATTTCTGGAACACCATCCAATAGCTGATCACATGCTCGATGCTGTCGGCCATCATCGCCAGGGCCGAATAGATGAAATAGGCGCGGAAGCCGCGGTCGCGCAGGGCCGCGAAGGAGCGATGCGAAGAGGCGGTCGGTTTTTGGGCGGGCCGGGATTCGGTCAAAGGAAGGCTCTTTGCTGGGGACGAAGATCGTACGATATATCGTAAGACTTTCCTCGTCAACTAAACTATACCGATTCTAAGAAGCAAAGATAGCATGGCGGGTGCGCGATGCTGCGCCGCAAACAATCGCGGATGGCAATGCATGAGCGTCATAGCGGGAAGGTGCCCGCCCGCCGCGCCGCCGGCCATTAAGAAATTAACTAATGCGGCCGCACGTCGTTGTTCGGCGTGCGGTCGCCGGCGAGCCAGCGCTGCAGCTCCGAGCGCGCATCGGTGCGACGCTGGGCATTGATCGCCTCGACATCCGGCGCATCGACGGTGAACTCGACGCGCAGCCCATCGGGGCTGGTGAGATAGAGCGAGAGGCAATAGCCGTGATCGGTCACGCGATGCGTGACGCCATGGCGCTTCACCCGCTCGACGAGCTCATCGAAGCTCGCCTTCGTCACTTTCAAGGCGATATGCCACCAGCCGCCGCCCGGCGGCAGGATGGCGCGCGCGCTTTCATAGGCGTCGGCATCGGCGAATTGGAAGAAGGCAAGCGCGCCGCCATCGGCAAGGCCGTAGAAGGTGTGGCAGTAGTGGATCTCGCGCTGAAAGTCCGGGTGGAAGGTCTTCTCGCACCAAGTCGCGATCAAGGGCAGGCCCAAGACGTCCTCGAAGAAGCGGCGATTGACCTCCTGGTCCTTCACCACGAAAGCGTGGTGATGGAGCCGCAGCGGCAATTGCGCAAGATGGGTCGATTGCGGTTGCGCTTTCGGTTGATCGAGCATCGGCACCTCCCTCATCCCGCGAGAATCGCCTTAACATGATATAACCCTTTACCGGCCGCGCAAATGGGAGGAAGGGAATGCGTTACGAGCTTTACTACTGGCCGTCGACGCCGGGGCGCGGCGAATTCGTGCGCCTCGCCTTGGAAGAGGGCGCGGCCGATTATGGCGATGTCGCCCGACAAAAAAATGGGATGGCGAAGATGACGCGGCTCATGGATGGCGCGCGGCTCGCGACCCCGCCCTTCGCGCCGCCTTTCTTGAAAGCGGGCAAGCTCGTGATCGGTCAGACCGCGAATATCCTCCTCTATCTGGGTGGGCAGCTCGGCCTTGCGCCCGCGAACGAGGCGGGCAAGCTTTGGACGCATCAGCTGCAGCTCACCATCGCCGATTTTGTCGCCGAGATCCACGACACCCATCACCCGATCGCCTCGGGACTCTACTACGAGGATCAGAAGCGCGAGGCGCGCCGCCGCGCCGAAAATTTCTGCAAAGAGCGGATGCCGCACTATCTCGGCTATTTCGAGAAGGTGATCGCACGCAATCCGGCGCGCTCGGGCTATCTCGTGGGACGGCGCGTCACTTATGCCGATCTCTCCCTCTTCGAGATCGTCGAAGGCCTCACTTACGCCTTTCCGCGCGTTTTCGCCCGCCAGTCGCGCCGCCATCCCGGCATCGTCGCGCTCGCCGATCGGGTGCGAGCCCGGCCGCGCATTGCCGCCTATCTCGAATCGGAGCGGCGGCTGCCTTATGACCAGGTCGGGATATTTCGCCACTATCCCGAGTTGGATGGTTAGCGGCGTCGGCGCTAAGATCGCGGCATAGATACGAGAAACAAGGGAGAGCGGTCATGGGCGTGCTCATCGACGGAAAATGGCGTGATGAAGAGCTGCCGCAGGAGACGGGCAAGACCGGATCGTTCGAGCGGGTCGACAGCCGCTTTCGCGATCGCATCACCGCCGACGGCTCCTCGGGCTTCAAAGCCGAGGCCGGGCGCTATCACCTCTATGTCGCCTATGGCTGCCCCTGGGCGCATCGCACCCTGATCTTTCGCGCGCTCAAAAAGCTCGAGGGCGCGATCTCCGTCGCCCATGCGATCCCGGGGTTGAAAGCGCAGGGCTGGACCTTCGAGGCCAATCCCGCCTTCCCCGAATGCAGTCCCGACACGGTCAACAATTTCCACTATCTCCACGAGGCCTATTCTGCCTCCGATCCGCACTACACGGGCAAGGTGACGGTGCCGACCTTGTGGGACAAGAAGACGCGGCGGATCGTCAACAATGAATCGTCGGAAATCATCCGCATGCTCAACAGCGAGTTTCGCGGCATCGCCGGCGACGACACCGATTACTATCCGGCGCCGCTGCGCGCCGAGATCGATCGCCTCAACGACCTCATCTACAAGACCGTCAACAACGGCGTCTATCGCTGCGGCTTCGCGCGCTCGCAAGAGGCTTACGAGGCCGCCTATGATGCGCTGTTCCAGACGCTCGACGAGCTCGAGGCGCGGCTCGGGCGTCAGCGCTACCTCGTCGGGCATCAATTGACCGAGGCGGATTGGCGGCTCTTTCCGACCCTGGCGCGCTTCGATGTCGCCTACAACTCGCTCTTCAAATGCAACAAGAAGCGCATCGCCGATTACCCCAATCTCCTCAACTATATGCGCGAGCTCTACCAGGTGCCGGGCGTCGCCGCGACGGTGAAGCCGCGCCACTACGTCATCAATTATTGGTCGATCGCGAAGCTCAACCCGACCGGCATCATCCCCAAGGGCACGCCGGTCGATTACGAGCAACCGCACGACCGTGCGCGGCTCGCGGCGTGAGCGCGGGCCTCGTCGCCAGTAAAACCTAGGAGGGACAATGCTCGAGCTTTATCACAGCATCAATTCCGTCTGCGCCCAGAAGGTGCGCATCGCGCTCGCCGAGAAAGGCCTCGACTGCAAAGAGCATCTGATGACCTTGCGGGGCGACCAGTTCGATCCTGCCTATCTGAAGCTCAATCCGAATGCCGTCGTGCCGACGCTCATCCATGACGGCAGGCCGGTGATCGAATCCTCCGTCATTCTCTACTATCTCGACGAGGCGTTTCCCGACAATCCGCTGATGCCGAAGGATCTGCACGATCGCGCGACGGTGCGGCTCTTCAACAAGCTCATCGACGAATATGTGCATACCGCCTGCATGACCTTGTCCTTCGCCACTGCCTTTCGCGCCCGCATGGCGCGGATGAGCGAGGCCGAGCGCGAGGAGGAGTTTGCCAAGACGCCGAGCCAGAAGCGCAGCGCGATCAAGCGCGACGTGACGGCGCACGGTCTTCAATCGCAATACACGGTCGACGCGATCGAGCAGCATGAGCGCCTCCTCTCCTCGATGGAGGCGGCGCTCGAGAAAGGCCCCTATCTTGCCGGCTCGATCTACTCGCTCGCCGATATCGCGGTGGTCCCCTATGTGCTGCGTCTCGAGCTGTTGAAGCTCGCCCCTATGTGGGAGAAGTGCCCCGGCGTCGCCAAATGGTGGGAGCGCGTGCGCCAGCGTCCCTCGACCCAGGCGACCATCTTCCAGCGCATGACCGATAAGGATTGGGCGCCGTTCAAGGTGATCGAGCCCGATCCGTGGCCGCAGGTGCAGAAGCTGCTTCGCGCCGCCTGATCGGATTTCCCCATTTGTCTGTCCCGGCTCATGACGGCGCGTCAGCGCGTTGTGCTTGACAAGGCCAAGCGCGTCTGCACCTTCCTGCTATCGGGGCAAGGCCGCGCCGGTATTTGGTGAGGGTAGGGGAGG
>CAYMNX010000537.1:0-3354 GCA_964391905.1 uncultured Rhizobiaceae bacterium | reverse complement strand
AAGGTCAGCGCGCCGGCGAGCGCGAGGAAGATGATGATGAAGATATAAGCGAGAGGCGTTGCGAAATAGCTCGCGAGCTCGCGGCGGAAGATGGTGATGGTGCTATGCATGGTTTTCCGGACTCAAGCCGCCTCGCGCGTGATCTCGCGGAACACGTCGTCGAGCCGTCCGCGCTCGACGCGAATCCCGGCGATCGGCCAACCCGCGGTGCGCACGAGGTCCGTGACCTCGCCGACGATGGAGCGCCCGTCGCGAGGAAAGATCATGAGCCCCGCGCCTTCCAAATCATCGACCGCTTCCACCGATTGCACGCCCGGCAAGCGCAGCAGCGAGGTCGCGGCTTCGGGCGTCTCGCCCATGATCGAGAGCCGGACGGCGTTGTGATGGCGCGAGCGCGCTTCGAGCTCGCCCGGCGTGCCGTCGGCCAGCAACTTGCCGTGCGCGATGATCGTCGCGCGCGTGCAGACCGCATCGACTTCCTCGAGGATATGCGTCGAGATAATGATGGCTTTCGACGGCGCGAGCTCGGTGATGAGCGTGCGCACCTCGTGCTTCTGATTCGGATCGAGCCCGTCGGTCGGCTCATCGAGGATCAAGACATCCGGATCGTGCAGCAGCGCCTGCGCCAAGCCGACGCGACGCTTGAAGCCCTTGGAGAGGGTATCGATCGGCTGCGCCAAGACGCCGCCAAGCGACGTACGCTTCACCGCGAGGTCGATGCGCCGTCTCGCTTCCTCGCCGGCGAAGCCGCGAATGCGGGCGATGAAGCGCAGAAAGCCGAGCGCCGTCATGTCGGGATAGGCGGGCGCGCCTGCCGGCAAATAGCCGATATGACGCTTGGCGGCGATCGGATCGGTGACGATATCCGCGCCACAAACCACGGCTGTGCCGCTGGTCGGCGCGAGAAAGCCGGTAATGACTTTCATGGTCGTCGATTTGCCGGCGCCGTTGGGGCCAAGGAAACCCAGCACCTCGCCGCGCTGCACCGAAAACGACACATCGTCGACCGCCGTTATCGGGCCAAAGCGCCGCGTGAGGTGGCGGACCTCGATCATGGCATCCATCGCGAGAGAGCTACTCCCTGAGCGGTTTCTTATCGGCGGGCGCCATCACGCCGCAATTCTAGCCCGGAAATCAAGTCCAAGGACGTGGCCGCCAGCTTAATTCGCTGTAATATTGCGTCTCACCCCGCCGCGTCATGGGCCGAGCGCCGCTTCGATTGCGCCGGTGAGTACGCGGTCGACCGGGCTGACGCGCGACGGCCAGGCGCCGCGGATCGCACCATCGCCCCCAATCAGGTATTTGTGAAAATTCCAGCGCGGCGCGCCGGTCTCGCCAAGCTGTGCCACGATCCAACGATAGAAGGGGTGGGCATCGCGGCCAACCACCTTCTCTTTCGCTGCGAGCGGGAAATCGACCGCGTAATTGCTTTCGCAAAATCGCTTGATTTCGGCTTCGCTGCCCGGCTCTTGCGCACCGAAATCATTGGACGGCACGCCGAGCAGCACGAAACCGCGGTCGCGATAACCTTGCCAGAGCGTTTGGAGCTCGGCGTATTGCGGCGTGTAGCCGCACGCGGAAGCGGTGTTGACGATCAGTACCGGCTTGCCGCGCCAAGCCGCGAGCGGCAGCTCGCCGCCCTCGATCTTGCGGAAGGAATAGTCATGAGCGCTCATGCCCCCGCTCCCGCAAAGCGCTTTCCATCTTCCGCCGCGTAGGCCGCGACCTTCATATCGGCGGCTTGCGCCTTTTTAAGCCGCGCGACGAGCTCGCCGAGCTTTGCCGCCGGCAGCGCGCACGTCACCTCGTTATTCGACATGCCGGTTCGCACCCGGCTCAACATGCAGCCGCTCGACACCGCCACCGCCCCCGTCTCCTTCGCGAGCGGAATGATGTGGCATTGCGGCTTGCCTTCGAAGCGCAGCTCGGGCCATGCGTCATTGACCAACATCAATTGCTTGCCGTTGAGACGAAGAAAGACGACATCCGGCGCGAAAGCACCCTCGCCCAACGGACCGTAGAGGACCGCGGCGGGTTTTTCGCTCACGAACGGAATTCGCGCCGCCGCCTCGGCCGTGACCCATTCCGCGGCGAGGAGCGCCGCGACATCGCTGCCGGCCGCCGCTTCATCGAAGCTCTTGAAGCCGTGGGTGAAGCTGCCGACGCTGCAATTGCCGTGGTCGGCGGCGCTCGTCGCAAAAGATTTTTCGGTCGCCTTCATCCAAAAGACGCAACCCGCGGGCGCCGCGCCGGTGCGGCCATCGGCGGTGGGCGCCGGCTTTGCTCCATCGGGACCGGGAAGCCCGACCGCCGCGCTTTTCGCGAAAGCGATCGCGATCGGCGCGATCCCGAGCCCCAGCAGCGATCGCAGTTCGCGATCGGCGGCGATCCATTCCTCCTTGTCCATCACTCTCCCCTAGCCGTAACGCTCTTCATTCCAAGGATCGCCGCGATCGTGATAGCCGCGTTCTTCCCAAAAGCCGGCGCGATCCTTCTCGATCAGCTCGATGCGGCGGATCCATTTCGCGCTCTTCCAGAAATAAAGCTTCGGCACCACGACCCGAACCGGACCGCCATGCTCGCGCGGCAGGGGCTTGCCTTGCCAGGAATGCGCGAGCAGCACATCGTCATCGTCGAAATCGGCGAGCGGCAGGTTGGTCGTGTAATCGTCATAGCCGTGGAAGACGATGAATTGCGCCGCGGGCAGCGGCTTTGCCAGGGCGAGAATATGCTTGGCGCTGACCCCGTCCCATTGATTGTCGAAGCGCGACCAGGCGGTCACGCAATGGATATCGGAGCGATCGCGGCATTGCGGCTGGGCCATGAACTCGGTCCAGCTCCAATCGAGCGTCTGCGCGACGAGCCCGTCGACCGTCAACCGCCAACGCTCGGGCTCGACCCTCGGCTGAACGCCAAGATCGAGCACCGGCCAATTGCGGACGAGGTGCTGTCCCGGCGGCAACCGCTCGCCGCGCGGCGCGCCGTGGCCGGTCAGCAGCCGGCCTTCCTGGGCCCAGCGCTCCTTGCTTTCGACGAGCTTCGGTCGCGCCTGGCGCAGCTTGTCCTCGGGCTTTTCGGTCATCGGGCTCTCCCGAGCGCAAGATTAGCGCGGGCCGGCCCGCTTTCCAGCCCTTTCCCGTTGCGCCGGCGCCGCCAAGCCGCCAAGACTGTTCCCTTCCATGCTTCTCATCATCTTCATCAAAGGACTCATCGTCGGTGTCATCATCGCCTTGCCGGTCGGGCCGGTCGGCGTGCTGTGCGTCCGTCGTTGCTTGTTCGAGGGTCCGCTCTATGGCCTCGTCTCGGGGGTCGGCGCCGCAGTTGCCGATGCGACCTTCGGCGCGATCGCCGCGC
>CAYMNX010000536.1:0-3780 GCA_964391905.1 uncultured Rhizobiaceae bacterium | reverse complement strand
TCTTGAGCATGCCCATCGATCGGAACCACTCGATCTGCCGCGCGATGTCCTTCGTATCGAGGCCGCCATTGGCCGGCGCATAAGCGATGCCGAGCTTGATTTGCTCCGGCGCCTCACCCGTGTATTTGCTGATGATATGGACAACCTCGTCGGCCGTCGGTCCGTCTTGGCGGATTTCGCCGGGCCCGGCGAAGGCGTCATGGTAGTCGCGCAAGCCCTTGCGGAACGCGCGCAGGAAACGCTCGACCATATCGTGCCGTTCATTGGCGGTGCGGGTCGAAACGAAGGTGATGGCGGATTGGTAGCGAACCTCGTCGCTAAGCCAACCGATGAGATGCGCATCGCCGCTTGCGGTCAGTGGCACCATTTGGGTTGCGGCGTTGATCGTTCCGTCCGCCTGGCCGCCCTTGATGGCGGACACGACATTGGTGATCGACTGCACCGGCAAGAGCCGGATCGTCTTCATGTCGAAATGGAATTTATCGGCAAGAAGCGACAGGCGGTAATGCGAGCTCGAGCCGATCTGCGGAATGGCGAGCGAACGGCCGGACAGGTCGGCATAGCTCTTGAGACCCGCCTCGTAGCCCTTGTTCGACGCGAACAGCCCGAAATTGTGAAAGGTTTTTGCTTCGCGGGTTTCGCCGCCGATGATCTTGAGCGCGCCTTGCCCGCCCAGGGTGAAGAGCGGCGCCGAGGTCGCGGTCTCGCCGATATCGACATCGCCCGCCACCACCGCAACGGTGACCGCGACGCCGCCGCCATCGAAAAAGATGATGTCGGCGTCGAGGCCTTCGGCGGCGAAATAGCCCTTCTCCTTGGCGATATAGGTCGGCCCCGAATTCGCGACCTTGACGAGGCCGAGCTTGATTGTTTCAGCGCCAGCCGCGACCGGCTGGAGAGGCGCCAGGGCGATGACGAGAGCGCCGAGCCAGCGGGCGCAACGGGCAAGGTTCGCGCGATCGATTCCGCAACGCATAAGGCCTTCCTCCCGGATTGAGGCGGGCGAGGGCCTCGATCCATGTGCAGCGGTGCCGCTTCGCGCCGCACCGTTCTCTTGTCCGGATAGGATAACGAGCTTGTGCGTGACGCGAAAGGATCACCGCGCGCTGCTTCCGCCGCGCTTTTCGAGGGCCTCGACTTGCCGCCAGCCGGCCTCGGCGATGGCGCGGGCACGGCGGCCCGATTCCAGCGCGCGCGTGCTGGCCGCAGTGCCTTCGCGCACGCGCCCCATGATGCCCTGCAAGATCGCCGCGAGGCGAAACATGTTGAAGGCGATGTAAAAATCCCAATGGGGAAGGGCGGTGCGGCTGGTGCGTCGGCAGTAAAGCGCACAGCCTTCCGCCTCCGTTGGAATATCGAGCGCGGTGAAATCCTGGCCGAGCAAGCCGCGATAGGCTTCGGGCCCGAGCCGCCACGGCATCATGTGATAGGCGAAATCGGCGAGGGGGTTGCCGAGCGTCGAGAGCTCCCAATCGAGAACCGCGAGGACGCGCGGCTCGGTCGGATGGAAAATCATGTTATCGATGCGGAAATCGCCATGGATGATCGACGTCTCCTCATCGGGCGGCACGTTTTTCGGCAGCCATTCGATGAGGCGATCCATTGCCGTAATCGTCTCCGTCTCCGAGGCGCGGTATTGCTTGGTCCAGCGATCGATCTGGCGCTGGGCGTAATTCCCCGGCCGGCCGTAATCGCCGAGCCCGATCGCCGCATAGTCGACGCGATGCAGCCGGGCGATGGCGTCGTTCATCGCCGCGTAAATCGGGCGGCGTTCGTGCCGTGCCAGCTCCGGCAGCGTCGGATCCCAGAACACGCGGCCTTCCACATATTCCATTATATAGAAGGCAGTGCCGATCACCGCCTCGTCGAGGCAGAGCGCGTAGGATCGCGGCACGGGAAAACCGGCGCGGGCGAGCGCGGTTATCACGCGATGCTCACGATCGACCGCATGCGCCGATGGCAGCAGCTTTCCCGGCGGTTTGCGCCGCAACACATAGCGGCGGCCGCCGGCGCTGAGCCGATAGGTCGGGTTCGATTGGCCGCCGTTGAATTGCTCGACCGCTATCGCGCCGGAAAAATCCGCGACGTGGTTTTTCATCCAGCGGGCGAGCGACTCGGGATCGAAACGGTGCTGCTCCCGCACCGGCATCGTGCCCGTGAAGTCATCCGCGGCGCTCATTTTTTTACGTCCTTGATGACAAAAACTCTTGGCAAAATCATTGCGAAGGCCCATTTCCTTAACACGGAGCTTACTTTTGCCATTTTTTTGGGCAATCATATTCTAAAGAATTGTGGTCGAATAACGTTGTGAGATTCGCGGGTGAAGGTTTTGGCTTCGACCGCGAGCGGCTGAAGCCAGAAGAAAACGCGCAGCGGCGGGGCTTTCGCCCAGTGCGCCGCTTTCAGCCGACTGCGGCCGGGAGGCCGAATTCGCGATTCCGTATGAGCGTACGCAAAGGGCGACTCGGCGCGAAATCCGGCGTTTTGGTGAGTTGTGTCACATTGCGCCGCGTCGGAACATCGCAGCCGGGGGCTTCGTTATGGTTAAGATGTCTTAAACCATTTGGGAACACGATTGTTCTCACCGAGCATGGCCTTGAACTTGCACATCCGTAAGCCGGAGGTGGAGCATGAATAACCAGGACAGCATTTTCGGTCTCTTCGCGAAGCAATACGACACGCAAAAAGAAGCCGAAATGTCCTTGGAGGACTATCTCAAGGCTTGCTCGCGCGAGCCGATGGCCTATGCAAGCGCTGCCGAGCGCATGCTCGCCGCAATCGGCGAGCCTGAGATGGTCGACACGAGCGCTGATCCGCGCCTCGGCCGCATCTTCATGAACCGCACCATCCGAGTCTATCCGTCTTTCGTCGATTTCTACGGCATGGAAGAGACGATCGAGCGGATCGTCGGCTACTTCCGCCACGCCGCGCAAGGACTCGAAGAGCGCAAGCAGGTCCTCTATCTCCTTGGCCCGGTTGGCGGCGGCAAATCCTCTCTCGCCGAGCGGCTGAAGCTCCTCATGGAGAAGATGCCGATTTACGTGCTGAAGGCCGGCAAAGAGGTGAGCCCAATTTTCGAGAGCCCGCTCGGCCTCTTCGATCCCCTGCGCATGGGCGACATGCTCGAGAAGCAATACAAGATTCCGAAGCGCCGCTTGAACGGTTTGATCAGCCCGTGGGCGGTGAAGCGGCTCGACGAGTTCGGCGGCGACATCTCGAAATTTACCGTCGTCCGCATGCACCCATCGCGTCTGCGCCAGGTCGCGATCGCCAAGACCGAGCCGGGCGACGAGAACAACCAGGACATCTCCTCGCTGGTCGGCAAGGTCGATATCCGCCGGCTCGAATTCTTCTCGCAGAACGACGCCGACGCCTATTCCTATTCGGGCGGTCTCAACCGCACGACTCAGGGCATTCTCGAATTCGTCGAGATGTTCAAGGCGCCGATCAAGATGCTGCATCCGCTGCTGACCGCGACGCAAGAGAGCAACTATATCGGCTCCGAGAATATCGGCGCCATCCCGTTCCAGGGCATCATTTTGGCGCATTCGAACGAGGCCGAGTGGCAGGGCTTCAAGAACAATCGCAACAACGAAGCCTTCATCGACCGCATCTGCGTCATCAAGGTGCCGTATTGCCTTCGCTCGTCGGAAGAGCGGCAGATCTACGAGAAGCTGCTGCAGAACAGCGAGCTCTCGACCAACCCCTGCGCGCCGGGCACGCTCGACATGCTGGCGCGCTTCTGCGTGCTGTCGCGCCTGAAGCCGCACGAAAATTCGA
>CAYMNX010000535.1:0-2333 GCA_964391905.1 uncultured Rhizobiaceae bacterium | reverse complement strand
GATGACGCGCGAGCTGAACCTTCTGCCATGGCGAGAGCTTGGCATAGGTCTGGCGCAGCAGCCGGTCGACCTTGGTCTCGAGCCGCGAGACCTCATCGGCAATGTTGAGATCGCCGCAATCGGCGAGATGACGAAGCTCTTCGATCTTGCCTTCGAGCTCGGCCAGCGGCTTCTCGAATTCGAGAAAATGACGCATTTCTGTCACTTGACCTAGCACGAGCGCGTGCGCGGCGCCACCCCACTCTAGGGCTCGGAAAAGGGAGTGCCATCCTTGTGCACGAATCGGCCATCGGCATTCGAGCTCATCATGTCGATGTCGGCGCAGATGGTGACGTCGAGGGGCGCGCGCGTGCCGACTTCGAGATAAACCGCCATCGCCTCCGATTTGTTGATCATATGATGGCCGTTGCCGGAGTTCTTTGGAAAGGCCGCGCAATCGCCGGCGCGCAGCACGACCTCGCCATCATCCTCGATGAGCGTCAACTCGCCTTCGAGGACATAGACGAATTCGTCTTCGGCGGTATGCCAATGGCGCTGGCTTGACCAATTGCCTGGCGGGAGGCGCATGAGATTGACCCCGAAATCGGTGAGCCCGCCGGCGTTACCCAGCCGCTGCCGCACGCGCTCAGCGCAGGGCGCATCGAAGGGCGGCGGATAGCCCGAGCCTTTGCGCGCGGCCACGGCGGCGATGTCGATTTTCGGCATGGCGGTTCTCCCGCGATCAAGAGTCGAAGACCTAACGCTTTGGCTTTTGTCGTGCGAGCGGGTGGCGCTCCGCGACGAGGCGCTGCAGCCGGCTGCTCTGGACATGGGTATAGATCTGCGTCGTCGCGATATCGGCATGGCCGAGCATTTCCTGCACGCTGCGCAGATCGGCGCCGTGGTCGATGAGGTGGCTCGCAAAGGCGTGGCGCAGCACATGCGGCGAGAGCCGCGCCGGATCGAGCCCCGCCTCGACCGCGAGTTCCTTCATCAGCTGACCGCAGCGCCGCCGCGTCAGATGCCCCTCGCGGCCGCGCGAGGGAAAGAGCCAGCGCGACGCCTTGCCCGCGCGCAGGAAATGCCAGCGCTCGTCGAGATAGGCGTCGAGTGCGGCGCGCGCCGGCTGCCCCAGCGGCACGAGCCGCTCCTTATCGCCCTTGCCGCGAATGAGGAGGAAGCGCGGATCGCGCTCGGCCGCCGCGAGCGGCAGGCCGACGAGCTCGGAGACGCGCAAGCCCGCGCCGTAGAGCAATTCGACAAGACAAAGGAGGCGCGCGCCTTCGGGACCTTTGCGTTTCGCGACGGCGCCGAGGAGCGCGGTCACTTCGCCCTCATCGAGATGCTTCGGCAGCGCGCGCGGCTGGCGCGGCGCATCGAGCGCCTGACACGGATCGTCGCGCCGCACGCCCTCGGTGACGAGAAAGCGGAAGAATTGGCGCAGCGCCGAAAGCCGCCGCGCCGCCGTGCGCGGCCCCAAGCCGTTCTTGGCAAGCGCGGCAAAATATCGACGCAGCTGATCGGTATCGGCCTGCTCGATCGCCGCGGTGCCGAGATGACGCGCCAGGTCCTTGAGATCCGTTTCGTAAGCCGCGATCGTGAGTCGCGCCGCGCCGCGCTCGGCCGCGAGCATTTCGAGAAAGGCTTCGACGCGCGGCGACATTTGAGCGTCGCGCGCCATCGGCTCAAATGCCGGCGGCGAGCGCCGCCTCGACGGCAAGCGCGCGTGCATCCGCTTCGAGCCCGACGGCTTTGAGCCCGCCGACGACCTGCTCGAGAATGACGGGCTCGGGCGACAGCTGGTCGCCGGCCGTTGCGAGAAGAAGGCTCGCGAGCACGGTCTCGCCGATGTGCCCGGTGGCGGCCGCATGCTGCTGCTCGAGCCACAGGGCGGCGTCCGGCATCATGCCTTGATGCAGCGGGCGCATGAGCGGCGCGAGATCGACGCCCTCCGGCGTTTCGCCAAGCCCGGTGAGGAGCGCGATGAGGAGATCGATCTGATGCGGCGCCGCCGCCCCATCGCGCGCGGCGAGCGCCTTGGCGGCGTCGCTCAGCGACGGCGCCTTCTCCTCGCCGCCGGAGCGCGTGAGGGCGGCGATGATGCGCAGCTCCGGCGCATTGGCGAGTTCGACCCAGGGCGCCGCCTGATCGGTCTGACCGACGGCCAGCAGCACGCGCGCCGCGTCGCCGGCGAAGCTCCGCCACTCTGAATCCGCTTGCAGCTCCGCCACCAGCGGCGCGACGAGCCGCGCGACATTGACGAAGGCGCCGCGCCGCTTCGCCTCGGCGAGAAGCGGCGTCAGCGCGGCTATGCGCGTCGCCGGCTTGTCGCTGCTGCGCGCGATGCCATAGAG
>CAYMNX010000534.1:0-1714 GCA_964391905.1 uncultured Rhizobiaceae bacterium | reverse complement strand
AGATGCTCGGATCCTGCTGATAGATGCGGAGAATTTTGCGGTCGAAATCGTCGATTTGGTCGAGCATGGCAGTTTCCTAGGATAGCATCCTATCGAATGCCATACCGTAGCATGGATTTCCTCGGAGCCGGCGATTTCGAGCAAAAAGAAGGTGCCCGCTCCTCATCGGGTGTCTTAGAGTCGGCAAAAGGGTTCGAAGGAGGAGACGATGCCGTACGCGGATGCCGCGTTGAGCGACGTCTACACCCAGCGATCGGGCGAAGTGTTCCTGAGCGGGATTCAGGCGCTGGTGCGGCTGCCGCTCATCCAGATCGCGCGCGACCGCCGCGCCGGACTCAACACCGGCGGCTTCATCTCCGGTTATCGCGGCTCGCCGCTGGGCGGCTATGACCTCGAACTCAAACGCGCGCGGCAGCATCTCGACGCCGCCGGCATTGTGGTGAAGCCCGCGGTCAATGAAGAGCTCGCGGCGACGGCGCTTTGGGGCACGCAGCAGCTCCACCTCTCGCCCGGCGCCAAGAAGGACGGCGTCTTCGGCATCTGGTATGCGAAGGGGCCGGGCGTCGATCGCTCCGGCGATGTGCTGAAGCACGCGAACGCGGCGGGCAGCGCGAAACATGGCGGCGTGCTGTGCCTCGCCGGCGACGACCACGGCGCCAAATCCTCGACCATCCCGCATCAGACCGATCACGATTTCATGTCGGCGCTCATCCCGGTGCTCTACCCTTCGGGCGTCCATGAATTCGTGCGCATGGGGCTCCTCGGCTTGGCGATGTCGCGCTATTCGGGCTGTTGGGTCTCGATGAAGGTGATCTCGGACACGGTCGAATCGACCGCGACCGTCGATCTTGCCGATGAGGCGCGCGAATTCGTGATCCCCGCCGATTTCGAGCTGCCGCCGGACGGGCTCAATCTGCGCTGGCCGGATGATCGCTGGTCGCAGGATTACCGGCTGCAGAATTACAAGGGCTATGCCGCGATCGCTTTCGGCCGCGCCAACGGCGTCGACCGCATCGTCATCGATCCGCCGCGGGCGCAATTCGGCATCATCGCCTCGGGCAAGGCCTTCGTCGATGTGCGCGAGGCCTTGTCGCTGCTCGGCATCGATGACGCAATGGCAGCGCAGATCGGTCTGCGGCTCTTGAAGATCGGCATGCCCTGGCCGCTCGATCCGGTACGGACGCGCGGCTTTTCCGAAGGCCTGCAGGAAATCCTCATCGTCGAAGAGCGGCGCGAGATCGTCGAGAACCAGATCAAGCAGCATCTCTTCAACTGGCACAGCGACGTGCGGCCGCGCATCGTCGGCAAGTTCGACGAGAAGGACGCGCCCTGCCTGCCGCTCGCGCATGAGATCTCGGCCGAGCTCATTGCCGAAGTCCTGATGACACGGTTTCAGCGCATCGAGATGCCGGCGGATATCCGCGCCGCGCTCGAGGCGCGCGCCGCGACGATTCGCGGCCGCGCGGCACGGCTCGGCGCCTATCAGCCGCCGATCTTGCGCCTGCCGCATTATTGCCCCGGCTGTCCCCATCACAGCTCGACCCATGTGCCGGAGGGAAGCCGCGCGCTTGCGGGCATCGGCTGCCATTTCATGGCGCAATGGACCGACAAGCGCACCGCGACCTTCACCCAGATGGGCGGTGAAGGCGTTCCCTGGATGGGAATCGCGCCTTTCACCGAGGAGAAGCACGTCTTCGCCAATCTTGGCGACGGC
>CAYMNX010000533.1:0-7996 GCA_964391905.1 uncultured Rhizobiaceae bacterium | reverse complement strand
TCGAAGCGCAGATTTTGGCGAAATGTCTCGCGCATTGGCTCGTGACTGGGCTGCCCTTGACCTTGGTCGCGCCGCTGCTGGGGCTCCTTCTCCATCTCGACAGCGCCGGCTACGGCGCGCTGATGCTCGGCATGGTCCTGGGCACGCCGATCCTCAGCCTCTTGGGCGCCATCGGCGCCGCGCTGACCCTCGGCGCGCGCCGGGGCGGCGTCTTATTGTCGCTGCTGGTCCTGCCGCTCTATATCCCTGTGCTAATCTTCGGGGTTGCCGCGGTCGAAGCGCAGATTGCGGGATTCGGCGCCCGGCCCCATCTCTTGTTGCTAGCGGCGCTGCTTGTCCTAGCCCTGGCGCTCGTGCCTTTTGCCGCTGCCGGGGCCTTGCGGCAGGCGGTAGAATGAGGCGGCTTCTGAGAGAGCGCCCGATTAATTTGTGATGGCCATGCTGCGTCTCGCCAACCACAACCGGTTCATGCAATGGTCGGCCAAGCTGCTGCCATGGTGCGCGATCGCGACCGCGCTGCTGCTCGCCACCGGCATCTGGCTCGCCCTCTTCGTC
The DNA here is from genome assembly GCA_964391905.1 of uncultured Rhizobiaceae bacterium. Taxonomy (GTDB): domain Bacteria; phylum Pseudomonadota; class Alphaproteobacteria; order ATCC43930; family CGMCC-115725; genus CAIKMD01. The sequence goes on along the minus strand of CAYMNX010000533.1, from coordinate 7,441 downwards.
GCGCCTCCCGATTATCAGCAAGGCGAGGCGGTGCGGATCATGTATGTGCATGTGCCCGCGGCGTGGATGGCAAGCTTCGTTTACGCCGTCATGGCGCTGGCGAGCGCGACCGGGCTCATCTGGCGCCATCCGCTCGCCGATATCGCGGCGAAAAGCGCAGCGCCTTTGGGTGCCGGCTTCACGCTGCTCTGCCTCGTCTCAGGCTCGCTCTGGGGCGAGCCGATGTGGGGCACGTGGTGGGTGTGGGACGCGCGTCTCACCTCGGTGCTGGTGCTGTTCTTCCTCTATTTGGGCTATATCGCCCTGGTGAATGCTTTCGATGAGCCGACCCGCGGCGCCCGCGCCGGTGCGATCCTCGCCCTGGTCGGCGCGGTTAATCTGCCGATCATCAAATTCTCGGTCGATTGGTGGAACACGTTGCATCAGCCGGCGAGCGTGTTCCGCCTCGGCGGGCCGACCATCGCCTCATCGATGCTGTGGCCGCTGCTCGTCATGGCGCTCGGCTTCACCTTGTTCTTCGTCACGCTCCTTCTTTTGCGCATGCGCAGCGCGCTCATGGCGGCGAAGCTGCGTGCCTTGCGCCTGCAGCAGCAATTCAGCGAGGCCGCGTGAGATGGGGGCGCTCGATCATTTTCTCGCGATGGGCGGCTATGCACGCTTCGTCTGGCCGGCCTATGGTGTGGCCTTGATCGTGCTCGGCGGATTGCTCGCGGAAAGCCTCGTCACCTACAACAAGCGCAAGCGCGAGCTTGCCGCCGCCGAGAGACTGCGGCGATGACACGCAAGCGCCGGCGTCTTTATGTCGTGCTGGGCGGGCTCGCGCTCTTGGGCGTCGCCAGCGCCCTGGTGCTCTCGGCGTTCAGCGACAATCTCGTCTTCTTCTACAGCCCCTCCGATCTCGAGGCGAAGAAGGTGCCGGATGGGCGCAGCATTCGCCTCGGCGGATTGGTGGAGAATGGCAGCGTCAAGCGCGAGGCCGACGGCCGCACGCTCGACTTCCGCATCACCGACGGCAACACCGCCATGGCGGTCACCTATAAAGGCGACGTACCCGATCTCTTCCGCGAGGGCCAAGGCGTCGTCGCCGAGGACAAGCTCGATCACGGCACTTTCCGCGCCGCGAGCGTGCTGGCCAAGCACGACGAGAAATACATGCCGCCTGAAGTCGTCGACGCGTTGAAGCGATCGGGTCACTGGCAGGAAACCGCGGCGCCGGCGGCGCGCGCGAAGACGGTGAAGAAAGAGCCATGATCGTCGAGCTCGGCCATTTCGCCCTGATCCTCGCGCTCTGCCTTGCCGTCGCGCAATCGGTGCTGCCGCTCTTCGGCGCGGCGCGCGGCCATTTGGGGCTGATGGCGGTCGGGCAAAGCGCGGCAGTCACGCAATTCGTGCTGATCGCCGCGGCGTTCGTGGCGTTGATGCACGCCTATATCACCTCGGATTTCTCGGTGCTCAATGTCGCCGCGAACAGCAGCGCGGCGAAGCCGATGCTCTACAAAATCACGGGCCTTTGGAGCAATCACGAAGGCTCGATGCTGCTCTGGGTATTCATCCTGTCGCTCTTCGGCGCGGCGGTGGCGCTTTTCGGCGACAATCTGCCGCCGACCTTGCGCGCGCGCGTCTTGAGCGTCCAGGGCATGATCGGCACCGGCTTTCTCGTGTTCATTCTTTTCACCTCGAACCCGTTCCTGCGCCTCCATCCGGCGCCGCTCGAGGGCGAGGGCATGAATCCGGTTCTGCAGGATCCCGGCCTCGCTTTTCACCCGCCCTTTCTTTATCTCGGCTATGTCGGCTTCTCGGTTGCCTTCTCCTTCGCGGTCGCGGCGCTGATCGAGGGCCGCGTCGACGCCGCCTGGGGCCGCTGGATCCGGCCTTGGAGCTTGGCCGCTTGGTGCGCCCTCACCATCGGCATCGCCATGGGCAGCTGGTGGGCCTATTACACCCTCGGCTGGGGCGGGTGGTGGTTCTGGGACCCGGTCGAGAATGCTTCCTTCATGCCGTGGCTCGTCGGCACCGCGCTGCTCCATTCGGCGATCGTGGTCGAGAAGCGCGACGCGCTTAAAAGCTGGGCCATTCTCCTCGCCATCGTCACCTTCTCGCTATCGCTGATCGGCACCTTCCTCGTGCGCTCGGGCGTCCTCACCTCGGTTCATGCCTTCGCGGTCGATCCGGCGCGCGGCGCGTTCATCCTGGTGTTGCTCGTCTTGGCGATCGGCGGCTCGCTGACGCTCTACGCCGTGCGCGCGCCGCGCCTTTCGGCCGGCGGACTCTTTGCGCCGATCTCGCGCGAGGGCGCGCTCGTTCTCAACAACGTGCTGCTCGCGACCGCCGCCGCGACCGTTTTCCTCGGCACGCTCTATCCGCTCTTCCTCGATGCAGTCGGTGGCCCCAAGGTCTCGGTCGGATACCCCTTCTTCGAGCGCACCTTTGTGCCGCTGATGGTGCCGGTGCTGATCGCGGTCGCGGTGGGGCCGTTGCTCGCCTGGAAGCGCGGCGATCTCTTGGGCGCGCTGCAGCGCCTCTGGGTCGCCTTCGCCGCCGCGCTTGCGGTCGTGCTGATCGGTCTCTATCTCGCCGGCTTCAAGCCGATCCTCGCGCTATTGGGCCTCGCGCTCGCCGCCTGGGTAGCGACCGGCACGCTCGTCGAATGGGCCGAACGCGTGAAGCTCTTCCGCGCGCCGCTCGGCGAGAGCTGGCGCCGCGCCGTGAATCTGCCGCGCTCGACCTATGGCATGACGCTCGCGCATCTGGGCCTCGCCGTGAGCGTCGCCGGCATTGCCGCCTCCGCCTTCGAGGTCGAGCGCATCGAGCTCTTGCATCCGGGCGACAATCTCCAGGTCGCTGCCTATCAGCTGCATTTCGACGGCACGGAAAAGGTCGAAGGACCCAACTTCACTGCCGATCGCGCGACGATCGCGGTGACGCGCGACGGTGCGCCGATCGCCGTGCTTCATCCCGAGCGGCGCTTCTTCGCGCTGCAGCAGATGACCACCAGCGTCACCGCGATTCATACGACCTTGCTCGCCGATCTCTACGTCGCGCTGGGCGATCCCGGCGATTATGGCGGCTCGACCATTCGCGCCTATTGGAAGCCGCTCGTGCCATGGATCTGGATCGGCGCGGTGATCATGGCGGCGGGCGGGGGCTTGAGCCTCTTGGATCGGCGCTGGCGCGTCGGCGTCGCGGCGCGACGGCGTCTGCCGGATGCGCATCCGGCGCCGGGAGAATAGGCGATGCGGCGCTTTATCTACCTGCTGCCGGTCGTGCTTTTCGTCGCGGTCGCGATCTATTTCGTCATGGCGCTCGATCCCAACCGCGATCCCAAGGCGCTGCCCTCGGCCCTCATCAACAAGCCGGCGCCGGAATTCACCCTGGCGGGGCTCGACGGCGGCGACGGGCTGAAGCTCGACGCGCTCAAAGGCCAAGCCGTGCTGATCAATTTCTTCGCCTCGTGGTGCGAGCCCTGCCGCGACGAGCATCCGGCCTTGATGCAGCTCGCCAAGACCGGACAAGTTCCGCTCTACGGCATCGCCTATAAGGACAAGCCGGAGGACGCGCAGCGTTTCTTAAAGCTCCTCGGCGATCCTTATCGCCGCATCGGGCTCGATCAAAGCGGGCGCACCGCGATCGATTTCGGCGTCTATGGCGTGCCCGAGACCTATGTGATCGACCGCGAGGGCCGCATTCGCCTGCGTCATGTCGGGCCGCTCAGCGCCGCCGACATCACGCGGCAACTGCTGCCTCTTCTCGAGGAGCTGGCGCATTCGTGAGATGGGTTCTCGCGCTTTTCCTCCTGGCGGCGCTTAGCGCTTCCGCCGCCGCGGTCGAGCCGAGCGAGCGGCTTGCCGATCCGACGCTCGAGGCGCGCGCCCGCGCCTTGAGCGAGGAGCTGCGCTGCCTCGTCTGCCAGAACGAATCGATCGACGAATCGAGCGCGCCCTTGGCGCATGATCTGCGGGTCTTGCTGCGCGAGCGCATCGCGGCGGGCGACAGCGACGCGCAAGCGGTCAAATTCATCACCGACCGCTACGGCAATTTCGTCCTGCTGAAGCCGCCGGTCGAGCCCGCGACCTATGCGCTCTGGTTCGGCCCGGTCATCGTGTTGCTGCTCGCGGGCGCCGGCGCCTTCTTCTATTTGCGCCGCCGCAAAGCGGCGCCCGACATAGCGCCGCTCGACGCAGCCGAGCGCCAGCGGCTGCAACAGCTGCTGCAGGAAGGCGAGAACTGATGCTGTTCATCCTCCTGCCGGTGGTGACGGTGATCGTGCTCGCCATGGTGCTGGGGCCGCTCTTGCGGCCGGCGAAGCCGCCGCCGGAGCGCGCCGCCTTCGATCGCGCCATCTATCGCGATCAGCTGCAAGAGCTCGACCGCGACATCGCGCGCGGCGCGATCGAGCCCGTCGCCGCGAGCGCGGCACGGCTCGAATTGCAGCGCCGGCTCTTGGCGACCGACAAAGCGTCCGTGCCGAGCCGTCCCGGCGCGAGCCAGACGCGCCTCGCCGCGTTTTTGGCGCTCGCGATCGTACTCGTCGCCGGCGGGCTTTACTGGCGCATGGGTACGCCCAACCTGCCGGACCAGCCCTACGCCGCGCGCCAGCCGGAGCGCGAGCAGCAGCAACGGGCACAAGCGCAGATGGCGCAGATCCGCGCCATGGTGGCAAAGCTCGCGAACGACATGAAATCGCGGCCCGACGATCTCGACGGCTGGCTGCGCCTCGGCCGCTCCTACGCGGTGCTGGGCCAGAGCGATGACGCCGCCGCGGCTTTCGCCCAGGCCGAGCGTCTGAAGCCCAACGACCCGACGGTGCTTTTGACGGAAGCGCAGGCGTTGATGGCCGGACATTCGCCGATGGAGCCGATGCCGGATCAGGTCATCGCGCTATTGAAGCGCGTGGCCGCGATCGATCCGAACAATCCCGCCGCCACCTGGTATCTCGGGCTGCATGCGGCGCAACAGGGAGACTTCGCCGCGGCGCGCGACGATTGGCAGAAGCTTCTCGCCACCTTGCCGGCCGACAGCGACGAGCACAAGACCGTCGCCGCCGCGCTCGATGCCATCAAGGGGCGGTGACGATTTTTCTGAACCCGTCATGGCGAGGAGACAACGCGGGTCGCTGGAATTCTACCGATGCCCAATAGCTCCTCTCCGCCACGAGGTGGGGGGAGAGGGCTGATGAGTCACCCTACTTTGCTAATTCGCGCTGAAGGCGGCCTCGGTCTTGGCGCGGATTTCCTCGACCGTCACGCCGGGGGCGCGCTCCAAGAGCCGCATGCCTTGGCTTCCGTGCTTGTCGATCTCGAAGACGCCGAGATCGGTGATGACGAGATCGACGACGCGCGCGCCGGTCAGCGGCAAGGTGCAGCGCTTTAAAAGCTTCGGCCCGTCCTTCGCCGTGTGCTCCATCACGACGACGACCTTCTTGACGCCCGCGACCAGATCCATCGCCCCGCCCATGCCCTTGACCATCTTGCCCGGGATCATCCAATTGGCGAGATCGCCATTCTCGGCGACTTGCAGTGCGCCGAGGATCGAGAGATCGATATGGCCGCCGCGGATCATCGCGAAGCTGTCGGCGCTCGAGAAATAGCTCGTAGTCGGCAGCTCCGTTACCGTCTGCTTGCCGGCATTGATGAGATCGGGATCCTCCTCGCCCTCGTAAGGGAAAGGCCCCATGCCGAGCATGCCGTTCTCGCTCTGCAGCTGCACCTGCATGCCTTGCGGGATGTAGGTCGAGACCAGCGTCGGAATGCCGATGCCAAGATTGACGTAGAAGCCGTCGCGCAATTCGAGCGCGGCGCGCGCCGCCATTTCATCGCGTGTCCAAGGCATGGTGTCCTCCTTAATTTGCTTCGCAAGACGGCTCGGTCGCATCTTCTGCCCGCGCGACCACCGCCTATCCATCCTAGGTCGCGCGAGCAGGGTTGGCGTGGCGGCTGCGAGCGCGACCTAACAAGTACCTTTGCTACGCAGTCCTCTTCCTCACCGTGCGCACCTCGATGCGCTTTTGCGGATTCTTCACATGCACGATGCGCTGCACGAAGATGCCGGGCGTCACGATGTGATCGGGATCGATCTCGCCGGGCTCGACCAGATGCTCGACCTCGGCGACGGTGATCTTGCCCGCCGTCGCCATCACCGGATTGAAGTTCCGCGCCGTCTTGCGATAGACGAGATTGCCTTCCTTATCGCCCTTCCAGGCATGGACGATCGAGAGATCGGCGACGAGGCCCTGCTCCATCACATAATGCTCGCCGTCGAATTCGCGCGTTTCCTTGCCTTCGGCGATGATCGTGCCATAGCCCGTCTTCGTGAAGAAGGCGGGGATGCCGGCGCCGCCCGCGCGAATGCGCTCGGCCAGCGTGCCTTGCGGGTTGAATTCGAGCTGGAGCTCGCCTTTCAGGAACATATCGGCGAAGGTCTTGTTCTCGCCGACATAGGACGAGATCATCTTCTTGATCTGGCGTGTCTCCAGGAGAATGCCCAAGCCCGCGCCGTCGATTCCGGCGTTGTTCGAGACGACGGTCAGATTCTTCACCCCCGCTTTCCGGATCGCCTCGATCAGCGCATCCGGCACGCCGCAAAGGCCGAAGCCGCCCGACATGATCATCATCCCGTCGTGCAGCAGGCCGTCGAGCGCCGCTTCCGCCGTTGCATAGACCTTGTTCGCCATGGGAGCCGCTCCCTCTACTTCCCGGCCCACACATAACATGGGCGCGTCCACGACGCTACCGCCGGCCGTGCCGTCGGAGCGTCACGCGGCCGGCCAACAACAAAGTACCGGCAACCAAATTTTAGGTCAGCGGCGATCGCGCGGCGAGGCGATCTCGTCGACCGCATGGGCGAGCTTGACGTCGCGCTCGGAAAGCCCTTCGACATCGTGCGTCGAAAGGATGATCTCCACCCGGTTGTAGACATTGAACCATTCGGGATGGTGGTCCATCTTCTCGGCGAGGAGGGCAACCCGGGACATGAACGCCCAAGCCTCGCTGAAGGTGCCGAAATGAAAGGTTTTTCGGATCGCGTCGCGATCCTCGACCTCGGTCCAGCCCCGCAGCTCGGCGATTGCCTCCTTGCGCTTTGCCCCGACCAGCCTTTCCACCATTGCCCGCCTCCTTTCCGCCAATGACCCAACGCGCGCCCTCGCTCGCCGATCTCGACACGCTGGCGCAGCAAGCGCTTGCCACCATACCCACGGAACTTAAGCAATATTTGGGCGCGGTCGTCATCCGCGTCGAGGACTTTCCCGATGAGGAGACCATGGAGGCCATGGAGCTCGAAAGCGCCTTCGATATCCTGGGCCTCTATCGCGGGGTGGCGCTGCCGCATCAAAGCGTATCGTCGCCGCGCGCCGGCATCGACATGATCTTCCTCTATCGCCGGCCGATCCTCGACTACTGGTGCGAGAGCGGCGAGGACCTGGTCCACGTCGTGCGCCATGTGC
>CAYMNX010000532.1:0-6514 GCA_964391905.1 uncultured Rhizobiaceae bacterium | reverse complement strand
GGCGAAGCATTTTCGGCCCTGGCTCCAGGCGTTCAAGGACTATGCTTTCGATCGCCGCGTTTTCGATGCGGATGAGGTCCAGGCTCAGATCAAGGCCGCGGAGGATTTTGGCTCCGACGGATGGATGCTGTGGAATCCGCGAAATGTCTATCAGGATCTTGGCTTGCCCGGTGGTGAGTGACCGGCGGCGAAGCCCCCAAAGAAGTGCGCGGCGGAGCTGCCAGGCGGTAATTGGCGCGTTGCTTTTGTTTGGAAGCGTGTCGAACGGCGCCGGCGCCGCCGAGGCGCCGGCGCGATCGTCGATCGTGCCGGCATCTTTTGCGGCGATCAGCGAGGTGGTGGAGCGCGAAATCGCCGCCGAGAGAATTCCCGGAGCCGTGATTGTCGTCGGCAGCCACGATCACGTGCTTTATCGCCAAGCTTTCGGTTGGCGCTCGCTCGTCCCGACGCGAGAGAAAATGACGGTCGACACCGTGTTCGACCTGGCATCCCTGACCAAGATCGTAGCGACGACCACCGCCATCATGCAGCTGATCGATCAGAACCGCCTGGCGCTTGATGCGAAGGTCTCCCGGTATTGGCCGGCCTTCGCCGCCAATGGCAAGGAAGATGTCACGATCGAGGAGCTGCTGACCCATACCTCCGGCTTGCGGCCCGACCTCGATCTGTCTTCGTCATGGAAAGGCCGGCCCGCCGCCGCACTACGAATCGAGCATGAAAAACTCGCCGCGCCGCCCGGTACGCGCTTCATATACAGCGATATAAACTTCGAGGCACTGGGAGAGATCGTGCAGCGCGTGAGCGGGCAGTCGCTCGATAACTACGCCACGCGTCACATTTTCGCGCCGCTGCACATGACCGATACAGGATTCCGGGTATCGGCGAGCCTGCGCGAGCGGACGGCGCCGACAGATTACCAGGATGGCGTTTTGCGCCGGGGCACGGTTCAAGACCCGACGGCATTCCGCATGGGCGGTGTTGCGGGCGATGCCGGCCTCTTCAGCACAGCCGACGATCTGGCGAGATTTGCGGCGATGATCCTCGATAGCGGAAGGCTCGACCGCGCGCATGTGCTCAGCGGCACCGCGGTCGCACGCATGACGGCGGTTTATGACCTTCCGGGCAGCGTGCATCGCGGCCTCGGCTGGGATATTGCGTCGCCCTATTCTGCCGGCTTCGATAAGGCTTTCGGCATCGATTCCTTCGGTCATACCGGCTACACCGGCACTTCGCTCTGGATCGATCCGGCAACGGATCGCTATCTGATCATTCTGACGAGCCGCCTGCATCCCCGGGATCGCGGCGACGTCAAAGTGTTGCGCACTGAGATCGGTCATATCGTCGCTGCCGCGATCAAGCCCATGAAAGTCGTAACCGGCATCGATCGACTCGAAACCGAGGGATTTGCGCCACTCCAGGGGCGGCGCATCGGCCTCATTGCGAATGACAGCGCGCGCGACGGGGAGGGGCGCCGCGTCATCGATGTTCTCGCGAAAGCACCGGGCGTGGATGTGGTCGCGATCTTCACGCCGGAACACGGGCGCGCGGCCATGGCAGAAGGAGCGGTCGCAGACGATGTCGATCCTTCAACCGGCTTGCCGATCCACAGTCTCTATGGAACCGATCGGCGCCCAAGTGATTCGGTGCTCAAAGGACTGGGCGCGCTGGTCATCGATTTGCCCGATGTCGGCGTGCGCTTCTTTACCTATGCCACGACGATGGCCTACGTCATGGAAGCGGCCGCGCGGCTTGACATCCCCGTCTATGTGCTCGATCGCCCCAATCCGATCAATGCGGCCATTGTCGAAGGGCCCGTCCTCGAGCCGGAGCGGCGCTCCTTCACCGGCTATTTTCCCTTGCCGCTGCGGCACGGGATGACCCTCGGCGAGCTGGCACGGCTCTTCAATGGGGAAGCGCAGATCGGCGCGAAGCTCACCGTCGTTCCGATGACGGGTTATCGACGCGAGAGCTGGTTCGACGAAACCGGCCTTGCCTGGTTCAGCCCGTCGCCGAACCTGCCATCGCTCCAGGCCGCGACCTTCTATCCCGGGATCGGCTTGATCGAGGCGGCGAATGTCAGCGTCGGCCGGGGAACGCCGCAGCCCTTCGCGCTCATCGGCGCGCCGTGGATCGATGGCAACCGCCTCGCGCGCGAGCTGCGGCGGCGCACCATTCCGGGCGTGGAATTCGAGCCGACCAGATTTACGCCAAGCAAGGACCGGTACGCCGGACGTCTATGCCAGGGGGTGCACCTGTTGCTGACCGATCGCCGCTCCCTCGATGCCGCGCGGCTCGGCCTCGAGCTGATCGCCGCCCTGCGTCGGCTCTATCCCGATGAGTTCGACCTTGCCCGAACGCACGGCTTGGTCGGTTCGTCAGCGGTCTTCGATGCGCTGGCGCACGGAGCCGATCCGCGCGCCGCGCTCGCACTCGACCAGCCGGCACGCGCAAAATTCGAGCAGCGCCGGGCCCTTTATCTTCTCTACCGATAGGCTTCCGCGGCCGATCAGCCCCTCAGGGCTCCAGCACATAACGGCCCGGAGCATCGGCGAGCGCGGGATAACCCTTGTCCGCCGCTCCCATGGCGGGCGGCGCCCTCTCGGCGGATGAATTCTCGCCGAGCCAATCGACCCAGACAGGCCACCACGAGCCATCGCTGACCGGCGTGGCAGCCGCCCAGCTATCAGGGTCAATGTAATGGCCATCGGATGATCGATGACTGATCTGAAAGGCCCGGTGGCGATGTCCAGGCTCGCTGACGATCCCGGCATTATGACCGCCCGATGTCAGAACGAAGCTGACCGGTGCATCGCTCAGGAGGTGAATCTTATAGACCGAGCGCCACGGCGCGACGTGATCGGTGCGCGTTGCAACCGCGAAGATCGGGACGCGAATATCCGTCAGTGCGATCGGGCGGCCATCGACCCGATATTTCCCCTCGGCAAGCTCGTTCTCGATGAAGAGATGGCGCAAATATTCGGAATGCATGCGATAGGGCATCCGCGTCGCGTCGGCATTCCACGCCATGAGATCGGTCATCGGCACGCGCTCGCCCTCAAGATACTGCTTGACGCCCTGCGACCAGATCAGATCGTTGGAGCGCAGGAGCTGAAAAGCCCCTGACATCTGCCGCGTGTCGAGGTAACCCTGCTCCCACATCGTATCCTCGAGATAGGCGACCTGGCTGTCGCCGAGAAAAAGCGAGAGCTCGCCGGCCTCGGTGAAATCGGTTTCGGCCGCGAAGAGCGTTATTGTTTTGAGACGATCGTCATCGTCGCGCGCCATCGCCGCCGCGGCGATCGACAACAAGGTACCGCCGAGGCAATAGCCGCACGCATGAACTTTTTGGTCGGGGCAAATCGTATTGATGGCTTTCAACGCCTCGAGAATCCCCAAGCGGCGATAATCCTCCATTCCGAGGTCGCGATGCTCGGCGGTCGGATTCCGCCACGAGATCATGAATACGGTGAAGCCCTTTGCGACCAGATACCGCACGAGCGAGTTTTGCGGCGACAAATCGAGAATGTAGTATTTCATGATCCAGGCTGGCACGATCAACACCGGCTCCGCATGCACGGCAGCGGTCGTCGGCGAATACTGCAGAAGCTCGATGAGATCGTTGCGGTAAACGACTTTGCCCGGGGTGATTGCGACACCGCGCCCGACGGCAAAAGCTTCGGTTCCAACCGGCTTGCGCCCTGCTATCGCGCGCTCCCAATCCTCCAGGAAATACTGGCATCCCCGCGCGAAATTTTGCCCGCCCTCCGCAAGGGTGCGGCGAAGGACCACGGGATTGGTCAAGGGAAAATTGGAAGGCGAGAAGATATCGAGGATCTGACGCATGGTAAAGGTGACGACGCGTTCATGGCGCGGCGTCAGGCCGCGAATCCTCGACGTGGCGTTGTACCACCACTGCTGGAGCAGAAGGAAAGCCTGGTAGGTCACCAGGAAAGGCGGCTGTTGCCATGCCTCGTCGGCAAAGCGCTTGTCCTGCGGCAGAGGCTCGATGCAGGGAGGACAATCCGGCTCGCGCGAGAGGCGCGAGAGATAGAGCATAAGCCTCACCCATTTGCGAACCGCCTTTTCGACGAGCGCCGCCTGCTTTCCCGGCGCGTTGGCGAGATGCAGCCCCCAATCGTAAAATGCAACCATCAGCCCGGCCGGCGAGAGAGAATAGGTAAAGCGGCCTTGCCAGGCATGCACCAGCCGGTCGATGACATCGGCTCGCGCCGTATCGGCGCTCGCTTCGTCCGGAAACGGCTGCGGCTCGCCCATCGTCCCGCCGGAGAAGCCCGAGGGAAAAGGTGATGCGACGGCCGCCACCGCTTGCCTCTCAAGGCGCGAGATGAGGTGCTCTTTCAAGTGGTCTTGCAGCTTCTCGACCCTGGGAACTCATCCTGCCGTTCTGGGATGCATCGACGATAGGCCTGCGCACGGGCTCGGCTTTGATGCAGATCAACGCCGTTATGGGTGCCTTCACTAGAATCGAAAGGGCGAGGAGCGAGTAGAGGAGCGCATTGCCATGCCGACAATTGATGAGAGCCCGGAACCGGTCGAGCTCAATGTCAATCCGGAAAAGGTCTATTTCATCATCGCCAAGGCACGCGAATTTGACGCCAAAGTCGATCCCGTGGAACCCGATCCGGGCTCCAATCCTGCGGATGATGAAGAACGCGAAGTGCTCGAGGACTATGCCGACGATCCGACTTTCGAAGAACTGCGCAGCGCCATCGCGATACTCGATGACGACGAGGTTGTCGATGTGATCGCCTTGGCATGGGTCGGGCGCGGCGATTTCGGACGCGGCGATTGGCTCGACGCCCGGGCACTTGCGCGCGAACGGCATCGTACCCGCTCCGCAGCTTATCTGGTCGGCATCCCGTCGCTGGGCGATTACCTCGAAGAAGGTCTGGCAGAGCTCGGCTATTCCTCCACGGATTTCGACGTCAAACACCTCTGAATGATTCGATGGCGCCAGGCGACCCTGTCGCAGCAGAAATCACTATCTCATGAGCGAGACGACCACCTTTGGTCAGGGCTCGATCCTTGGGATATCGGGCCGATGGCGCGGCGGCGCCGCCGGCTCTGCGCGGGGGTGTCCAGAATGATGGGCGCGATCGGGCGATAATGTTGTGGAATGCCGATTTCCTTCTTCGCCGCGGCTTGGTTGAGCGACGCTTCGGCAAAGCCGATCCAGCAGGTGCCAAGGCCATCGGCGTGGGCCGCCAGCATAAGGTTCTGGGCTGTAGCCAGGGGAGCGGCCAGCCGGTCAGGCCGCGCACGGCCGCCCAGGCGCCGTGGCTGTACAGGCCGTCGACGGAAATGCCGACCGCCTCGACACCGCGCCGCTGAAATTCCTCGAGTCCTGTTGGTAAAGGTCGAGCTGCCGACTGCAACCGGGACTCCAGTCGAGCGGATAGATGACAGCACCACAGGCCTGCCGCGGTAATCGGACAGGCGGACAGTGCGGGCGTTCGCATTCGGAGGCGCAAAATCCGGCGCAGGCTCACCCACCGGGAGCGGTGTGCGGACCGCGTCGCCCGCCGTGGCTGGCGCGTGCTGATGGAGGTCCACGATATCTTCGATCGTGGGTTACGGTCGGGATCTGCGGCATGTTTCCAGACGCGTGATGCACAGAGTTCCTGGACCACGCCGTGAAGAATGGAGAGCGCCTTCCATTCCGCGCGGTCAGCAAGCTGTGGTGCGAGGGCAGCAAAGTCGGCTTCGAGCCAGGCCGACGTGACGGATGGCAAATTCTGCATGGCTGAGTCGAATGACTTGCGGCCTCACGTGCAAAGCTAAAGCCACCAGCTCTTGAAGCGCACGTCGGCTGAACTAAATCGAAAACGCCGGCCGCCAGCAGGGGCCGGTGGGTCGGGCGGACGCGAAGCGCCCGACGACCCGAGATACCTTGTATCCATGTTGCTCACAAGGAGGATGTGGCTATGAGAACCACTTTCGACTTTGCTCCTCTGTTCCGATCGAGCATCGGCTTCGATCGAATGCTGGACGCGCTCGAAGCCGCGACCCGTGTTGCTTCGATCGATAACTGGCCACCCTACGACATTGCCAAAATGGGTGAGGACGACTACCGCGTCAGCATGGCGGTGGCCGGCTTCACGCAGGACGACCTGAGCATCACGCAAGAGCAGAACATGCTTGTGGTTGCGGGCCAGAAGCCGGGCAAGGGTGAGGAGAACGGGCAGTACCTGCATCGTGGTATTGCCGGCCGCGCCTTCCAGCGCCGCTTCGAGCTTGCCGACCATGTGAAGGTCGTGGGCGCCAACCTCGCGAACGGTCTGCTCACAATCGACCTCAAGCGCGAGCTTCCTGAAGAGATGAAGCCGCGTCGCATCGCCATCACCACGAGTGAGGCGCTTCCTAAGGTCGAGACAAAGCAGATCGAGCCCGATAAGGTGGCCGCCTAGGCTCCCCGTGACGTGGCTTCCGCAAGGCGTCGGGCAGTGCGCCCGACGCCGATGGCGGAGTTTTGCAAACTAGCAAGAAGAGAAAG
>CAYMNX010000531.1:0-9959 GCA_964391905.1 uncultured Rhizobiaceae bacterium | reverse complement strand
GGCATTTGTTTTGCCTTTTGCCGCGATCGACGCCGTGGCGCAAACCGACGAAATTCAAGTCTATACCGGCGAAATCAATGCACCAGGACAGCTCAGCCTGACGCTGCACAACAATTACACGCCGATCGGCCGTAGAGAGCCCGAGATTCCCGGCGGGATCGTGCCGCAAGGCTCCCTCAATGGCGTACCGGAATGGGGATACGGCGTTACGGAATGGCTTGAGCTCGGACTCTATCTGCCGCTCTACTCCGTGACGCGCACGGGTCGCTTTCTCGTCAATGGGGGAAAGATCCGCATCCTTTTCGCCGAGCCGAATGCCGGCAGGCGCAGCTTCTTCTACGCGGTTAATTTCGAGTTCAGCTACAACGCCCATCATTGGGAGCCGATGCATTTCAGCATGGAAATGCGGCCGATCGTCGGCGTGCGTTTCGGCCCGGTCGACTTCATTCTCAACCCGATTATCGACAGCAGCTTTACCGGCATCGGCTCGCTCGACTTTGCGCCCGCTGCCCGCCTTGCCTATAATTTCTCGGAAAAATGGGCTGTCGCGCTCGAGCATTACATGGATTATGGCGCATTTCGCGACTTCAGCGGGCTCAGAGACCAACAGCAAACGCTGTTCGCCGTTATCGACTACAGCGGCGAGCCCGTCGATGTCGAAGCAGGCATCGGCCATGGCTTCACCGCGGCCTCGGACGGGCTCGTCCTAAAGTTGCTGCTAACCAAGAGCTTTTGAACGATCCTCGCAACGCCATGGCGCCGGAAGGAAAGCGGACTGATCTCGGGGCGCCGGTGCCTTTGTTTGAGCTGTGTCAATGTCCATGACGGGCGCCGCGTTATAATTAAATTGTTGGAAACTTTTCGAGTACAGCCATGTCGACGATCAAACCACGCACAGTGATAGCGCCCGGCTACGGGCCCATTGCGAAAATCCTTCATTGGTTGATCGCTCTTCTATTGGTGGTGCAGTATGGCTTGGGCTGGCTCATGCCACATGTCGGCCGCAATACCAAACCCGACGGATTGATCGCGTGGCATCTCTGGATCGGCGCGGTCATCATTGCCGTTCTCGCCATCCGGCTGATCTGGCGCGTAACTCATCCGGTCCCGCTCTTGCGCGACAACGTGCCGGGCTGGCAACACGTTCTCGCCGCTGTGACGCATTGGGCACTTTATCTCATTCTCGTCGTGCTTTTGGCGCTTGGCTGGGCCAATGCTTCGGCACGCGGTTGGTCGGTCACGCTTCTCGGGATCGTGCCGTTACCCTCGATCGCGGCGACAGGCTCTCCCTTCGGGATGCGTGCCGGCGACATTCACAGCTTCATCGGCTGGATTCTGCTTGCCCTTGTCGGGCTGCACGTGCTCGCGGTGCTCTATCATCGCCTGATCCTGCGCGATCAGGTATTGCAGCGCATGCTGCCCAAATAGTTGTCCGCTATTTGCCTTTGATGAAGGGCACGGCCAGCCGGATGACTTCATCGGCCGCATCCCACGGCACCATGTGCTTGCAATTCTCGACAACGTGCAGGTTGAGCCCCGGATGCGTCTTCTTGAAGAGCTCGGCGCGATCGCCGGCATGGGCGCGATCGTTGCGGCCATAGATCAAGAGCAGCGGAATTTTGAGATCGAGCATGCGCTGCCAGAGCGGCGCGCCCGAAGCGCCGCCGCCTTCGGGCGCATTGGCACGGGCGACAAATGTCTCGAACGCTTTGCCGATGCTGCGGCTATGGCGTAGCGCCAACTCATCCGGGGTGACGAGTTCCGTGTGATAGAGATCCGCTTGCATCAGCTTCTTCGTGTCCTCGAGTGTCGGCTCCGTCACCGCCATCTGCCGGTCAACGCGCTGCGCGACCTGGGCATAACGGCCCTCGACATCATCGGGCAAAGGAGGCAGCAGCGTCCCGGTGCCGAGCACGACGAGATGCGAATAGCGGTTCGGCTCCTTCAAGGCGAGCTGGACGCCGATGCCGCCGGAGCGCGAATGCGCGATCAGGGCGACTTTTCCGAGACCGAGGGCATCGATGAATTTCGGCACGGCATCGCGCTGATAGGCAAGGGAGAGGTCGGCGCCGACCTCGCTCAGCCCATAGCCGGGAAAATCGAAGGCAATGGGACGCAAACCGGCACGCGCGAGCGGCTCGAGGTTGCGAATGAACACGTCGGCCGAGGAGCCGAGCGAGGCGCCATGCATCAAGAGCACCGGCGTTCCGGCCCCTTCTTCGATATAGCGCATGCGCAAGCCATCGACAGTCACATAGTTGTCGACAGGCCGGGTCTTCAGCTGCGTCTCCATGGGTTCCTCCGCTTTCTCGTTCCTCCATGTTCGGACGATGCAGGGCGAATGGCAATGGGTTTCGCGTGTGATCAATTCCCTGTCGGGAGCGGGATTACATAGCGCTGGTCGATGATGGCGTGACCATCGACGGGCTCCTTCAACATGCCTTGCGCCTTATACCAGTCGATCTGACGCAGCACGTCCGTCACGTCGAGCCGCGCTTCGGCATCGATATAGGGGAGGGCCGGTTCGATCTGCGCCACGGGCTGCCCGGTATACTTGGCGATGATGGCGAGGATTTCCGGCGCTGTCGGGCCTTTTCGTGGCTTCTCGTTAGGCCCGACGAAGGCATCGTGGTAATCGCGCGCGCCCTTGCGCAACGCACGAAGATAGCGCTCGACCGTATCGCGCCGCTCATCGGCGGTCTTGGTGGCGACGATGGTGGCGCCGCCTTGCGAGGGGACCTCGTCGCCGGGATAGCCCAAAAGCTTCACATCGCCGCGTTGAATCGCGGGCAGCACCGCCGATGCGGGCGTGACCCCGCCATCGGCCTGCGCGCCGCTCACGGCGGAAATCACGTTGACGATCGCTTGCATCGGCAGGACGCGAAGGGTCTTGATGTCGATACCGTATTTCTCCGCGACCATCGCGAGGGTGTAATGCGCCGGTGCGCCGACCTCGCCGAGTGCGATCGAATGCCCAGCCAGATCCTTGTAGGATTTGAGCCCCGCCTCATGAGCGCGGTTCGAGACGACAAAAGCGTATTGTGGAAAGCTTGGCACGTCGCGGGCGTTGGCGGCGATGATCTTGAGCGCGCCCTGCCCGCCGAGGCGATAGAGCGCGGCGGTCAGCCCCGCCGAGCCGAAGTCGATGTCACCCGAGACCACGGCCATCGCGATCGGCAGAGAGGCAGGAAAGAAGACGAGCTCGGGCTGCAAGCCCTCGGCGGCGAAATAGCCTTTCTCGATCGCGATGTAGATGGGTCCGCCCGAGGCGATCTTGGTGGTCGCGAGTTTGACCGTCTCGGCGGCGGCAATGCGTGGCAGGATCGCAAGCGCGGCGACAAAGACGAAAAGATAACGAAACCAGACCAAAGCCGATCCTCCCCCAATCGGGTTTTCTCGATAGTTACTGGAGAAATCGGCGCGCTTCAATGCGCGGCGGGGGAGGGTCCCTTTGGCGGTGCGACCTTGGTGAGGAGCGGCACCATCACCACGGCCAGCGCAAAACATGCGGCGATCGCCAAAAACGCATCGGCAAAGGTCAGCACCTGTGCTTCACGGAAGGCGAGCAGCCACAATTTCTTGATTGCAGCGAGATGCGCATGGGCGGGATCGCCCCAACTCTCGGCATAACGAAGGCTCAATCGGTTGAGAAAATCCGTCATGGCGGTGTTGGTTGCGTTGAGCTGCTCGGCGATGCGAAGGAAATGAAGATTGGCGCGATCGTTCAAGATCGTGCCGCACGCCGCGATCCCGATCGCGCCGCCCAAATTGCGCATAAGGTTGAAGAGCCCGCTCGCGGATTTGAGCCGCTCGGGCGGGAGAATGCCGAGCGTCAAAGTGACAATCGGCGCGACGCAGAATTGCTGGGCAAAGCCGCGGAAGGCTTGCGGCAGGATGAGCTCGCGCCAGCCCCAATCATGGGTCACGGAGCCGTAGAGCCAGGTGGCGATGCCGAAGCAGGCCAGGCCCGCCATCATCAGCCAGCGCAGATCGACGCGATTGGCGAGCATGCCATAGATTGGTACCGCGAGGAGCTGAAAGCAGCCGGCCGAGAGCAGGGCGGTGCCGATCTGCCAAGCATCAAGGCCGCGCACCCGGCCGAGGAAGAGCGGCGTCAGGTAGGTGACGCCAAAAATGCCAATGCCGGTCACGAAGGAAAACCAGCAGCCGAGCGTGAAGTTGCGGATTGCGAGCGCGCGGAGATCGACGACCGGCCGGGCGTAGGTGAGGCTGCGCACGACAAAGCCGATGCCGGCGACGCCTGAGATCCAGGCGCAAGCGCGGATCGTGCCGTCGCCGAACCAGTCCCAGCGAGGGCCTTCTTCGAGCACATATTCGAGGCAGCCCAAGAAGACCGACATCAGCACGATGCCGGGATAATCGCCACCCTTGAGCAGGCTCAGCTCCGGCTTGTCGATCTTGACGAAGAGCGGCACCAGGATCGTGACCAGAATGCCGGGGGCGAGATTGATATAGAAAAGCCAATGCCACGACCAGCTATCGGTGATCCAGCCGCCGATAGCCGGTCCAAGCGTTGGCGCGAGCGAGGCGAGGCCGCCCACCACCGAGGCGGCGATGACGCGCTGCTTGCCCTGGAAGAAGACGAGTGCGGTCGTGAAGACGGTCGGGATCATCGAGCCGCCGAGGAAGCCCTGAAGCGCGCGAAAGACGATCATGGAATGAATGTCCCAGGCCGTGCCGCAGAGGAGGCTCGCGAAGGTAAAGCCGGCGGCCGAAGCCGAGAAAAGCCATCGTGTCGACATCACGCGGCTGAGCCAGCCGGACAGCGGGATGACGATGATCTCGGCGATGAGGTAGGAGGTCTGGACCCAGCTGATCTCGTCTTGGCTCGCCGACAGACCGCCGCCGATTTCCTGGATCGAAGCGGCGACGATCTGAATGTCGAGATAGGCGATGAAGAAGCCGAGGCACATGATGCCGAGGGCGAGCGTCTTCCTCCTGGTGGATAATGGTGGCGTTTGCGGTTGCGGCACGACGACCGTGCGCGGCGCGCCGGCGATTGCGGCGTCTGCCGTGGCCGTGCTCATCGCTGCGCTTCCTCGCGCTTGGGCGCGGGCCGCGTATCGACCTCCGTCGCGACCGAGAGCCCCGGCCGCAGCGCCGCGAGCATCGCATCATCCCCGTCGATGAGGATGCGCACCGGGACGCGCTGTACGATCTTCGTGAAATTGCCGGTCGCGTTCTCGGGTGGAATCACGCTGAATTGCGCCCCCGTCGCCGGGGCCAGGCTCGCGACATGGCCATGGAAAATCGTCCCGGGAAGGACATCGGCGACGATGTCGACTGGCTGCCCCGCACGCATATGGCCGATCTGGCTCTCTTTGTAATTGGCGTCGATCCAAAGCCCTTGCGTCGGCACGACGGAAAGGAGCTGCGCGCCCTGCGTCGCATAGGCGCCAACGCGGGCGGCGCGATTGCCGACGACGCCGGCAATGGGCGAGCGGATTTCGGTATAGCCGAGATTGAGCCGTGCGATGTCGCGGGCTGCGATCGCCTCATCGCGTGCAGCCTCGGTCTGACGCTTTTGCGTTTCAATGACATCGAGACGGCGCTTATCCGCATCGAGCACGGCGCGCGCCTTTTGGTCGGCGGCGAGCGCCTTCTTGTAATCGGCATCGGCTTGCTGGAACCGCTGGACCGAAGCCGCCGTATTGATGAGGGCGCGATAGCGCTCGACATCCGCCTTGGCGCGCGTCACCTCGGCGGCAGTCGCCGCGATTTCCGCCGCGCTCTGTTCGATGATTGCCTGCTGCAGCCGGTAATTCGCATCGAGATTGGCGAGGGTCGCTTCCTGCGCGGCAACGCTCGCCTCGGCCTGCGACAATTGCGCACGATAGTCGCGACCGTCGAGCTTGACGAGGAGCGCACCCGCCTCGACGAATTGGTTGTCGGTCACCGCGACCTCGGCGATGTAGCCGGGAACTTTGGGCGCGATCGGGGTCACATCGGCACCGATATAGGCGTCGTCGGTCGATTCGAGAAAGCGCCCGACGGTCCACCAGGACCAACCGAACCAGGTCGCGGCAGCAAGAATGACCGCGCCGCCGAGAAAAAGAAGCAGCTTCTTGCGCGGGAGGCGCTCAAGACGCGCGGCTCCGACGTTTGGCGGCGGCGCATCGGTGGTTCGGCCGATCGTATCCATGTATCGATTCCGCAAAAAGTGTATATACGCCTATTTTAGGTGTTGCCGGCGACGCGAACGCCGCCCCCTGTTATCGTCTTACTGGATGGCTGCCTCTTCGATCGCCCCGAGATCGCTCCCGACGAGCGCGTGGAGAAGTTGACGCAGATCGGCGGAACGCTTGCCGCCGAAGGCGGTCTCGAATCCCTCCTGGGCTTCGAGCCAATATTTCCGCGCGTCGCGGTAGCGCTTGTCGCCAGTCGCCGTCAAATGCAGCTCTTTGCTGCGCCGATCGCTCGGGCTTTGCTTCACCGCGATCAACCCGTCGCGCTGGAGCGGCAGGATGTTGCGTCCCAATGTCGTGCGGTCGATGACCAGCTCGGCGGCAAGCTCATTGATGGTGAGCCCGCTTTTGCGCTTCAGCACCGCAAGGATACCGTATTGAGAGATGCGCAGCCCCGAGGGGGCGAGATGCCGGTCATAGAATTGCGTGACGTAGCGCGCCGCCTGCCGCACGCTGCGGCAATTGCAATCGGTGAGGGTGGGTGAGTTGTCGTCGGGCATGGCTTGCTCTTGAACTCTCGCCTCAAGGATATTGGGTGCATATACGCATATGTCAACCCGGCGTCCTCGGGCGGAAATCGCTTAGAGGCTACCAGTGTTTCAGGGCGGGGCGGCGAAGTCGTCCGGCTTCAACTCGATCGGCGTGCCATGCGGCGTCCGGCGCGCCGCGCGATCCCAGGCATCGCGATAATGGACGAGCGCCTCGGTCGTGGCGATGCCTTTCTCGGCGAGAATGCGCTCGAGCGCCGCGAGCCAGTGGTGGTAGTAGGTATCGCCACGGTCGGGATCGCCCGCCTCCTGAGCGCGCCTGATTTCGGCACCCAGCGTTGCTGCCCACTCACTCCAGGTGAAAAGCCCCCGTCTCTGAAGCGCAACCGCCATGGCGAAGGCTTGCGCTTCCCAGGGCGCATGAAAGACGGGGCCATCCGCGCCGGTCGGAATGCTCGGCACGGCCGTGGTCGCTTGGCGAACCGTATCTGGGTCGAAAGCACTCATGCCGGCTCGAGGTAAGGCTCAAAAGCCTCGATCGATACTTTGAGGGTCGGATCGGATTCGGCACCCCATAATTCCCGTCCATCGAAGGCGACGGTGTAGAGCCATTGCGGATCGTCGCCTTCGCCTCGCACCACGGCATCGGGAAAGACGTGGCAGCCGCGGATCGCCTCGACGACGCCGATATGGCCGCGGGCATAGCGCGGCAGGCGCGTATGAGTCGGCGGGTTGATGTTTTTGGTCCGGACGCGATCGCCGGGCTTGAATTGCGCCGGCTGGGCGGCGGGACGGGAATAGGAGCCGCGCTGCAGGCTTTTCTCGACATCCGCCGCCCAGAGCTTGCGAGTCAATGTCTTGCCTGGCCTGAGGGAGTGTCCTGCATCGAGCTCGTCGGCGCCGACGAGATCGTAGGCGATCAAGCGATTTTCGAGCCCGCGCTCCCATTTCTCGTAATAGGAGACGCCGAGATAGACATGCGGCGGCAGGTTCTCGACAGAGGCTCGCGCCATGTCGATATTCCAGAGGCCGAGAAAAAAGGTCGCCCGCTGCAGCGCGAAGACGCGGCCCTCCCAGGATGCGTGAAAGACCGGCTCGTTCTTTTCCGGCATGACCGGGCCGAAGCCATGCATGCCGCCCATATCGTGCACGCCGTTCATGAGCCAAGCTCCTGCGGTTGCTTCGCCAAGCCGGTACCGACCATGCTGTCGCGCGTCACGAGCGCCGCGAGCCTTTCCTCGCTCCAGCCTTCGGTTCCTCGAGGCCGCATGGGAATGACGATGAATCGCGTCTCGGCGGTCGAATCCCAGACCCGGATCTCGGTCTCGGGCGGCAGGCTCAGGCCGAAATCCTTGAGCACCCCGCGTGGATCGATCACCGAGCGCGCGCGGTAAGCGGAGGATTTATACCAAACGGGCGGCAGGCCCAGCACTTCCCAGGGATAGCAGGAGCAGAGCGTGCACACGACCATGTGATGCTGGCGCGGCGTATTCTCGACCGCGATCAGATGGTCGCTAACACGCGCGAGATCGGGCGTCGCATTGATGGCCGAGGTCGCATCCTCGAGCAAGCGGCGCTTGAAGGCGGGATCCGCCCAGGCCCTGGCAACGATCTGCGCGCCGCGATGCGGCCCGATCTTCGTCTCGTAGGCCTCGACGATGCGGTCGATCGCCGCCGGATCGATATAGCCTTTCTCGGTGAGCACGGTTTCGAGCGCGCGCACGCGCAGCTGAACCTCCGAAAGCTCCGAGCCGGCGGAATGATCGTGATCATCCTCGTGCCGGTGACCATGTTCGTCAGGGCCCATGGCGTGCCTCCTTGATCTGCCCACGGAATCTGTGTCGTTCTCGGCAAAGGCTAGCAAAATCGCCGCGAGCGGGACATCGCAAAGTGCATGGCACTCTGGCGCTGGAGCCAGCGCTAGGGGAGGGGCTTCACATAGCTCCTGTCGATGAGCGCGTCGCCGTTGATCGGCCCCTTCAGCATGTTCTGGCCGATATACCAGTCGATTTGATGAAGAACGTCCTTGACGTCGAGGCGACCCTCGGCATCGACATAGGCATCGCCCTTCATCGCGGTCGCGACCGGCTCGCCGGTGTATTTGGCAATGACGGCAGCGACTGCGCCGATATCGGGCCCGTTCCGCGGCTTTTCATCGGGACCGGTGAAGGCATCGTGATAATCGCGCGCGCCCTTGCGGAAAGCTTGCAGGAACGCCCCGACGAGCGCGCGGCGCTCGCTCGCGGTCTTGGTCGCAACGAAGACGGCGCCATTTTGCCACGGCGTTTCGTCATCGACCCAACCGAGAAGCTTCGCCTCGCCGCGCTCCAAGAGCGGCGTTGCCGGCGTCGTTGCGAGCAGCGCCGCGTCGGCCTGATTGCCGGAGATTGCCGAAGACATATTGGGCATCGACTGCAGGGCGAGCACGCGAATGCTCTTGAGGTCGACGCCGTATTTCTCCGCGATAAGGGCGAGCGAATAGTGATAGCCGGAGCCGATCTGCGTGACCGCCACGGAACGTCCGGCAAGGTCCTTGAGAGACTTGAGTCCGGCATCGAAGGCGCGGCGCGAGGCGAGAACCGCAACCGAGTGAAAGCCCGGGTAGTAGCGATTCATTCCGGCGATGATCTTGAGCGCGCCTTGGCCGCCCAAGCTGTAGAACCCGGCGGTGAGTGGCGCCGCACCAAAGCTCAAATCGCCCGACGCGACCGCGACGGCGATCGGCTGCGCCGCGTCGAAAAGCACGATCTCGGTGTCGAGACCAGCCGCGGCGAAATAGCCTTTCTCCTGCGCGATGAAGACCGGTCCTGCTTGGCCAAGTCGCAAGGCGCCGATCTTCAAATGCTCGGCGCGGGATGGCGCGGATGAGATGACCAGGGCCAGCAATAAAGCGGACGCTAGCATACGAGCGGCGATGATAAGGTGCGGCATCGGCGATCGGTCCTTCCGTTTAAAAGGTCACGGCGAGATCTCGCGCATGGCGTTTCCTCCGCCGCCATGCATGCCATTGTTTTGCCCCGTCCTCAATGGCCATTTGGCAAAACCGGCGAGACCTCCGGCCGCCTGTCGCCGATCGTTGCGGCGGCGCAAAGGGCGCTGGCTGCGGCACAACCGGCGCATAGAATCATCGCGAAGCGAAAGCCCGCGAGCGTGGCTGCATCGTTGAGCGGCGCGATGATCATCAGATCCGCGGCAGTAAGGTTCGGCGGCAGAAGTTTGCCGTCGAATCGGGTCGGCGCGGCGAGCACCTCGCTTTTCCGTTCCG